>JBJMWH010000303.1:0-11183 GCA_045810245.1 Burkholderiales bacterium
ACCTCATGCCGGCGCTCGAGCGCGCGATGAAGGTCGTGCGCGAGGAGAAGCGCCAGGCACTGCTCAACGTCTGCCTGGAAGTGAGCTACCTAAAGACGAGCTAGTCTGCGCTCGTAGCCGGAACGGCTTGCGCCGCGGCAGCAGGTCCCGCCACGGGCTCGGCCTTCGCGGCCGGAACGAGGGCGGGCCCGATGCGGCCGATGAGCGGAAGCTTGAGCCCGCTCGGTCCGAGGCCGATGTTGAGGCCGAGAATGTTGAGCTCGAGGCCTTCGACCCCGCTCGCGGCGACGCCGAGAATTCCCCCCAGGGAGATCTGGTAGCCGCGGCCGCTCGGCGCCGCGGCGAAGACCGAGCGCCCGAGGTAATCCTTGCCGATGGCGGTCGCCGGAAGATCCACCCCGAGCTCCGGCACCGCGCGGGCGATCCAGGCGGTGAACGTGTTCGAGTTCGGCCCCGGCCAGATGGTGTATTCGTTCGCGTAGGGATATTCGCGCGCGGCCTTGTCGATCCGCCTGATGAGCTCGTCGACCCCTTGTCCGCGCTTTTCGGCGTAGAGCTCGGGCTGCGCGCCGAACCAGCGCCCATCGGGCTCGCGGGTGCGCACGACCACGACCGACTCCGCCCAGCGCAGGCGCCAGCCGATGACCTCGTAAACGGTCCAGCTCTTCGCGTTGGTGGGCTTGACCGCGAACCAGGTGTGTACGCCGAAAAAGCCCTTGGCGCCCACGGCACGCGCGCCGTAGACCTGGACCACCGCCTCTTTCACGAACGCCGCATCCGGGGCGAGGCCTACCGGCTCCCGGTTCGCATTTCTCCAATCCTGCGCGATCACCGTGGCTCCCGCCGCCGCGAACAGCGACGCCATCAGTGAATAGAAGGCGTAGCGAAAGCCGCGCCGCATCGTTCGTTTGAAATCAGTTGTCAAGCGTCTCACCGATCAACGCACGTTTCACATCCTACGTTGACCCGGGCATTCTAGGCCTCGCTCCATGACACGAATTAACCGGTGAAGCGCGGCATGGGTAGGTACCGTTAGGCCGTGCTTGCGGGCAAGGCGCAGGAGCGCGCCGGTGAGGTGATCATTCTCGGTGCGGCGTCCCGCCAGCAGGTCCTGCAGCATGCTTGAGCGGTTGCGCGCGGTGGTCCGCGCCACCTCCATCACGCCGCGCACCGCGTCCCTGGCCGTGACCGCGAGCCCCTCGGCCCGCAGTACCGGCGCGGCCTCGCCCGCCAGTACCTCCGCCAGGATGGCGTAGGGCGGCTCCCGCAACGCGCCGTTCCGCACGCGAAAAAGCGCGGTGACGGGGTTCAGGCAGACATTGGCGAGGAGCTTGCGCAGCCGGGCTGCGTGGATGTCGCGCGCCACGCGCGCTTCGAATCCCGCCTTGCGCAGATATTTCCCCAAGGTCTCGAACCCGGGCGGCAGAAGAGTTGATCCCGTGGTGACCGGGACGACGCGCTTGCCCTCCCTATACGCCGCCGCGGTCGTCACCCCTTGGGGAACGGCTTGGATGAGACCGTTCTGCAGCGACACGATGCCGCGAGGCTTCATGCGCCGCGCGGCGCGCAGCGCGGCGGGCGTGTCGTAGGCCTTGACGAGCACGATCACCCAGTCCGCCTGCGGCAGCTGAACGGTATCCCGTCCCACGACGAAAGTTGGAATCACTCTGGAGAGACGCGCGGCGAAAAACGATCCGAGGGCACCCGGACCGACGACCGCCACGGGAAAGCGCCTGGGGCGCTCCCTGGGTGCCACTACGTGCCGTACAAGCGCTTGAGCACCTCGTCCTTCATGCCGAAGCTCTTGCCCTCGCCGGGGAAGCTGCCGTCTCGCACTTCGGCGGCATAACGCGCGACCGCGTCCTTGATCGACGCGCCCGCTTCGGCATAGCGCTTCACGAACGTCGGCGTGAAGCCCGAGAACATCCCCACCAGGTCGTGGAACACCAGCACCTGCCCGTCGCAATGTGGACCGGCCCCGATACCGATCGTCGGAATGCCGATACGCTCGGTGACGAGCTTCGCGAGCGGGGCCGGGACGAGCTCGAGCACCACGCCCCAGCAGCCCGCCCGCTCCAGCGCCACCGCTCCGTCGAGGATGCGCTTCGCGGCGACCTCGTCCTTCCCCTGCAGTTTGTAGCCCCCGAGCGCGGAGGCGGTCTGCGGCGTGAGGCCGACATGGCCGAGCACCGGCACCCCGGCGCGCACCAGCGCCTCCACGACCGGAACGACCTCTTCGCCGCCTTCGAGCTTGACCGAGTCCGCGCCGGCTTCCTGCATCAGCCGCGCCGCGGTATCGAACGCCCGCTCGGGGCTCGCGAACGACAGGAAAGGCATGTCGGCGATCAGGAAACCCGCTGGCGCACCGCGGCGCGCAGCGCGCGTGTGATGCACCATGTCGGCGACGGTCACGGGCAGCGTGGACTCGTAGCCCAGCACAACCATGCCGAGCGAGTCGCCGACGAGGATGAGGTCGATGCCCGCCTCGGCCACCAGGCGCGCGGTCGGAAAGTCGTAGGCGGTGAGCATGGCCAGGCGCGCGCCTTTCTTGCGCCGCAGTTCGAGAACAGTAGGTTTCATACGCCCTTGAGCGAAGCGAAATCGAACAGCTTGCGGTCGAGGAGATGCGAGGGCCGGACCTCGGCCATCGCACGCAGGATCGATTCGATGCGGCCGGGATGGTTCCTTTCCCAGCCGCGCAGCATCTCGCCGATGCGCTTTCGCTCCAGGTTCTCCTGCGAGCCGCAAAGCGTGCAGGGGATGATCGGGAAGTGACGCGCCTCGGCGTACGCCGCGAGGTCGGCCTCCGCCACGTAGACGAGCGGCCGGATCACCACATGCCTGCCGTCGTCCGAGGCGAGCTTCGCCGGCATCGCCTTCAGTTGCCCGCCATGGAAGAGGTTGAGGAAAAAGGTGGCGAGCACGTCGTCGCGGTGATGCCCGAGCGCGATCTTGGTCGCGCCGAGCTCGCCGGCGACGCGGTAGAGCGCGCCGCGCCGCAGCCGCGAGCAGAGCGAGCACATCGTCTTTCCCTCGGGGATGACGCGCTTCACCACCGAGTACGTGTCCTGCTCGACGATGCGGAAAGGCACGCCTCGCGCCTCCAGGTATTCGGGCAGCACGCGCGCCGGGAATCCCGGCTGCTTCTGGTCGAGGTTCACCGCCACGAGCTCGAAGCGCACCGGCGCCTTTTCCTGCAGCGAAAGCAGAACGTCGAGCAGGCCGTGCGAGTCCTTGCCGCCGGAGAGGCACACCATCACCCGGTCGCCCTCGGCGATCATCGCGAAGTCGCTGATCGCCTCGCCGACCTGGCGCCGGATGCGCTTGGCGAGCTTTGCCTCCTCGTAGGCGTCCTTGCGCGGGTCGCGAAGTGGGATGAGTTGCCGCTTCAGGATGGGTTGAGATTTCATGTCGATACGAGCTTCAGGCCGGCGATCCCGGCGACGATGAGCAGGATGGACCCGATCCGAAGGAGGTCGCGGGATTCGTTGAACAGGATCATCCCCAGTATAGCCACGCCGACCGCCCCGATGCCGGTCCAGACGGCATAGCCGGTGCCGATCGGGATGGTCCGCACCGCGAGGGCGAGGAAGTAGACGCTGGCGAGCATGGCCGCGCCGGTGATCACCGAGGGCCACAGGCGCGAAAAGCCCTCGGTGTATTTGAGTCCGATCGCCCAGACGACTTCGAGAAGACCCGCGAGGGTGAGCCAGATCCAGGCCATGCGCTTTCCCCTAGATGTAGACCGAGCGGCCGCCGTCGACCGCGAGGATCTGCCCCGTGATGTAAGGCGCGGCGGCGAGGAAGTGAACCGCCTGGGCGATGTCCTGCGGCGAGCCCATGCGCGCGAGCGGCGTGGTGGCGATGATGCGGCTGCGCTCGGCCGGATCGAACTGGTTGTCCTCGGGCCAGGCGATCGCGCCGGGCGCCACCCCGTTCACGCGCACCCGCGGCGCCAGCTCGACCGCGAGCGACCTCGTCATCGCGGCGAGCCCCGCCTTGGCGATGCTGTAGAGCGGATAGCCCTTGAGCGGGCGCTCGGCGTGAATGTCGACGATGTTGACGATCGCGCCCTCGTGCTTCGCCAGCTCGGGCGCGGCTTCCTGGCAGATGAAGAGCGGCGCCCGCAGGTTGGAGCCCACCAGCTCCTCCCAGTGCGACGCCTCGAGCGCGCCGACCTCGACCGGAAAAAAGCTCGAGGCGTTGTTCACCACGAGGTCGAGGCGGCCGAAGCTCTGCACCGCGGCCGAAACGAGCGCGCGCGGTGCGATCGGCGCCAGGAGCTCGGCCTTGACCCGCGCGGCGCTTTTCGCGCGCGCCGCATTGAGCTCGGCCTCGAGCTTCGCCGCGTCGGTTTCCGAGTCGCGGTAATGCAGCAGCACGTTCGCGCCTGCGGCGTGCAGCCGGCGCGCGATCGCCGCGCCGACGCGCCGCGCGCCGCCGGTGACGAGGGCCACCCTGCCGGAGAGCGACTCGTTCATGAGTGCCTTGAATTCTAGGTTAAATTCCCCGCGTGCTCCGGCGCCTGAAAGAAGAGATTGCCGCGAACCAAGGCTGGATTCCGTTCGCCCGCTACATGCAGCTCGCACTCTATGAGCCGGGCCTGGGCTACTACGCGGGCGGTGCGCAGAAATTCGGGCGCGAGGGCGACTTCGTCACGGCGCCGGAGCTCGGCTCGCTCTTCGGCCGCACGCTCGCCCGCCAGCTCGAAGAGCTCGATTCCCCAATTCTCGAGTTCGGCGCTGGCAGCGGCGCACTCGCCGCCACGCTCCTCTCGCAGCACGCCTTTGACTACCGCATTATCGAAGTAAGCCCACAGCTCGAGGCACGCCAGCAAGCGCGCCTCCGGGGCCGTGCGCAATGGCTGGAGCGGCTGCCGGAACGCATCCGCGGCGTCGTGATCGCAAACGAGGTCGTCGATGCGATGCCGGTGCACGCGCTCGCCTGGCGCGAGAACGGCATCATGGAGCGCGGCATCTCTCTTTCAGAGAATCAATTGGTGTGGCGCGAGAAAGCGGCACAGGGGGAATTGCTTGAACAAGCGAGCAAGATCCAAGTCGACGCCCCGTACGAGAGCGAGATCGGCCTCGTCGCGCAGGCCTGGATGCGCGAGCTCGCCGCGCGCCTGGAAGAAGGCGCGATCTTCATCTTCGACTATGGCTTTCCGCGCCGCGAGTACTACCATCCGCAGCGCTCGACCGGCACGCTCATGTGCCATCACCGCCATCTGGCGCATGCCGATGTGTTCGCGCATCCCGGCGACGAGGACATCACCGCGCACGTCGATTTCACTGCGCTCGCAAACGCCGCCGTGGGCGCGGGGCTCGAAGTCCTCGGCTACGCCACACAGGCGCAATTTCTCGTGAACTGCGGCATCACCGACGTGCTCGGCGAGGCGAACATCGAGAATGCGCTGCACTACGCGCCGCTCGCCGCCGAAGCGCAGAAGTTGCTTTCGCCCGCCGAGATGGGCGAGCTCTTCAAGGTGCTGGCAGTAGGCCGCGGCGTGAATTGCCCCCTGCGCGGCTTTGCGAATGGTGATCGTTCGCACGCTCTTTAGGGATAATTCGGCGATGCGCTGGATCCTGCTCGCGTCAGGAATTTTCCTACACGGCCTCGCTGTCGCCGATGAAGCGGCCGAAGCAAAGAAGCGCCGGGAGTCGAGTCCGCATGGGCCGATGCTCGAGCGCATCCTGCCGCCGACCTTCGCGCCTGCGAAGCTCCCCGAGCCGGGCTCGGAGGGCGCGCGGCTGACACTGCGCTACTGCGTGCAGTGCCACAACCTCGCCAACCCCGCGATGCACCACGCCACGAAGTGGCCAGCGATCGTCGATCGCATGGTCGTGCGCATGGAAGGCCGCGGCAACATGGGACAGCTCATGTCGGAGATGATGGCGGGCGTGAAGGCGCCGCGCGAGGAAGAGACCCACGCCATCGTCGAGTATCTGCAGAAGTACGCGCAGATCCCCCTCGATACGCGGCGCTATCCCGAGGTCAACCGGCCCACCGGCGAAGCCTTCCGGACGGCGTGCAACCAGTGCCATGTGCTGCCCGATCCCAAGCGCCATACCGCAGACGAGTGGCCCAAGGTGGTAGCGCGCATGCAGGAGAACATGGAGTGGATGAACCGCGTGGTGGGCTCGCAACCGGTTCCGGGCGAGCCGCAGCTGCGGATCGAGGAAATCAACGCCTTTCTTCGCAAGTACGCCCGGCGCTGATGGAGCCGCTGCGGCGAAGGTTGTTCCTGCTCGCGGCGGCGGGCATCGTGCCGCTCGCGGCAGGCGCGGGCATCGCGCTGCTCGCGCTCGCCGCCGAGCAGAAGGCGCAGGCCGAGCGCGCAGGGATCGAGGTGACGCGCGCGCTCGCGACGGCGATCGACGCCGAGCTGCATCGCTCGGTCGCGGCGCTGGAGGCACTGGCACAGGGCCCGGCGCTCGACACCGGCGACTTGAAGCGCTTCCACGAGGTGATGCGGCGCCTGCACGCCGGCCGCCCCGACTGGGTCGCCGTCACGCTGGCTGATCCGACCGGCCAGCAGCTCGCGAACGCGAACCAGCCGTTCGGCACGCCGCTCCCCACCGTGGTGGACCCGGACAGCCTGGAGCGCGTGGTGCTCACGCGGCGTCCGGCCATCGGCGGCCTCACCGAGGGTCGCACCCCGGTTCTCGCCGTCCCGGTGCGCGTCCCGGTCCTGCGCGAGCGGCAGGTGCGCTACGTTCTCACGGCAGCGCTGCGGCCGGAAGCCTTCCTCGAGGTTCTCAACCGCCAGCGCATTCCGCCGGACTGGGTGGTCTCGGTGTTCGACGCGCACAACACGCGGGTGGCGCGCTCGCGCCAGCACGCCGAGTTTCTCAACAAGCCGCCCGCGCCCGGCCTGGAAAAGCTCATGCAGCGCGGCGACGAGGGGTCCGGCATGAGTTTCGTGCTGGAAGGCGAGGAGGTCTATACCTCGTTCAGCCGCTCGCGCGAGACCGGCTGGACGGTCGCGATCGGCATTCCGCCCGCCGCGGTCGAGGCCGGCGCGGCGCGCTCGCTGCTCGTCTACGGCGGCGGGATTCTCCTCTCGATCGTCCTCGGCGTGCTTGCGGCCCTCGCGATCGGCCGAGGCATCACGGCCCCGATGGCCTGGCTGAGCGCCGCCGCGCAGGCGCTCGGCCGGCGCGAGGCCGTGGTGCCGCCTTCGACGCCGATTTTCGAGATCCGCGAGGTCGGCAACGCGCTCGCCGCGGCGGCGGCGGAGCGCTCGCAGCACGAGGCGGAGCGCGAAGAGCTCCTGCGGCGCGAGCGCGAGGCGCGCACCGCGGCCGAGGCCGCCAGCCGCGCGAAGGACGAGTTCCTGGCGATGCTGGGCCACGAGCTGCGCAACCCGCTCGGCGCCATCGCCAACGCGAGCCACCTCCTCGATCATCCGCGCATCGACCCGGAAGCCTCGCGGCAGGCGCGCGCCGTCATCTCGCGGCAAGTCGAGCATCTCGCGCGGCTCACCGACGACCTGCTCGACGCCGGGCGAGCGGTCATGGGCAAGATCGTGCTCGAGCGCCGCCCCATCGACCTGGCCGCCGTGGTGGCGCGTGCGCTCGCCGTTTTCCAGTCCGCGGGCCGCTTTGGGGCGCATCGCCTGGAGCGCAGCCTCGATTCGGTGTGGGTCGACGCCGACGAGACGCGCATCGAGCAGATCGTCGCGAACCTGATCGCAAACGCGCTCAAGTTCACCCCTGCAGGCGGGACGGTCCGCGTACGCGTCAGCCAGGCCGGCAACGACGCCGTCCTCGGGGTCAGCGACACCGGAGTCGGGATGTCCGAGGAGCTGCGCGACCGCGCCTTTGAGCTCTTCGTCCAGGGCGACGGGGCGCTCGACCGCGGCAAAGGCGGCCTCGGCATCGGCCTCACCCTGGTGCGACGGCTCGCCGAGCTGCACGGCGGCACGGCGAGCGCGGCGAGCGACGGCCCGGGCAAGGGCGCTTCGTTCACCGTGTTCCTGCCCGCCGTCGAGGCGCCTGCGCAATCGACTGCGCCGGCGGTGGCCGCGGCACCCGCCGCCGGACGCGACGTCCTGATCGTGGAAGACAACGCCGACGCCGCCGAAACGCTGCGCCGCCTGCTCGAGCTTTCGGGCCACCGCGTGCAGGTCGCTCACGACGGCATCGCGGGCCTGGAAGCGCTCCTCTCTGGCACATCACAGATCGCACTCATCGACATCGGCTTGCCGCGCATGGACGGCTACGAGCTGGCGCGGCGCATGCGCGCCACCCTGGATGGCCGCCCGCGGCCGTTCATGGTCGCCGTGACCGGCTATGGACTGCCGGAAGACCGCAGCCGCGCCCTCGCCGCGGGATTCGACGAGCACCTCACGAAGCCGATCGACGCCACGGCGCTTGCCCGCGTGCTCGGATACAGCCCGCCCTAAGAATTCATCAGACTTGGGGGACCGACATCCCCTTCACTACGGCCGCGCGCCGGCCAATCGCGTCGTACCAGCGCTTGACGCTCGGAAACTGGCCCAGCTCGACCCGGTGCCACTCATGACGTGCCACCCAAGGATATGTCGCGATGTCCGCGATGGTGTACTCCGCGCCCGAAAGGTACTCGTTCGCCTGGAGCTGCCGATCCATCACGCCGTAGAGGCGTTTGGCCTCGTTGCCGTAGCGCTCGGTGCCGTACGGGATCTCATCCTTCTTGGCGCGCATGAAATGATGCGCCTGCCCGAACATCGGTCCGACGCCGCCCATCTGGAACATGAGCCACTGCAGCACCTCGTACTTGCTTTTCTGGGGAAAGAATCTTCCTGTCTTGTCCGCTAGGTACACGAGGATCGCGCCCGACTCCATCATCGAAATGGGCTTGCCACCCGGGCCGTCGGGGTCGACGATGGAAGGGATCTTGCCGTTCGGGTTGATCTTCAGATATTCGGGCGTGAACTGCTCGCGGTTGGTCCCGATGTTGATTTTGTGGACGTTGTAGGGCAGACCGCACTCCTCCAGCATGATGGACACTTTGCGTCCGTTCGGCGTGCTCCACGTATAGAGTTCGATCATGTTGAAATGGCTTTTGACGATTTTGATTGGGCTCGTGATTCTAGCGGTAGTCGGCCAGCGGCTGAGGCTGCCGGGAGATTTCCGCATTCCGGTGCGCGGGCGCGTCTACTACGTGCCGCTCGCGAGCACGGTGCTCCTCACGCTTATCGTGTGGGCGCTGAGCCGGATCCTCTAGCGTCCGCCCAGCAGCTCGCCGATGGAGTGCCCGACCGAGATCTGCGGAGCCGACGCCGGCAGGCGTTCGGCGGCCTCCCGCCGGGTGACGATCTGGCGCGCGATCTCGAAGGCCTCGGTAAAGGACGCGGTTTTCGCCAGCGCGTCGCGGAAGAACGCCTCGCCGAAGTAGGTGAAGTCGCGGCCCGACTCGCAACCGAAGGAGGTGCGGTCGGGCGCCGCGGCCGTGATGACAATGGTGTTGTCGTCGCGCAGGGGCTCGATGAACCCGCCCGAGTAGCACGCCGACACCACCACCACGCGCCACTTGATCCCGGAGTCGTGCAGCATGCGGGCAAGCGCTGTCGGGGTGAGCGGTGTGAGCTCGAGCGGCGGCTGCCAGGCGGAAAGGCGATGCCCGCGGTCGCCGTGCGCGGTGATATACAGCACCAGCACGTCCTCGTCGGGATTCATGGCGCGCCCGACCCGCTCGAGCGCGCGCCCGAGGTTGGTGACGCTCGCGATCGGCAGCTCCTCCAGCGCGTTGTTGCTGCTCGCGAGGGCGATCGAGCGCCCGGCGGTGCCGAAGCGCTCGTCGAACAGGCGCTTCACGTAGCCCAGCTCGCGCACGAATACCTCCTCGCTCGCGTCGGGGGCAAAGCCGACGAAGTACTGCTCGCGCACGCCCGCCCGGCCCGGCTGGATGGAGGCGAGCGCGCGCTCGATCAGCTCGCCCTGCAGGTGGAACAGGCGCTCCTCGGCGAGCGGGGCGGCCTCCTTTTCCTCGTCGGGCGGCTGCCAGACTTCGGTCTGCGGATACAGGAAGAAGGCGATCGCCATCATCACCGACACCACTGCGGCGCCCTGGTAGAGCTGCGGCCGCTGCCGACCCGCGCTCACGGCGACGGCTCGCACCGTCACGGCCCAGATCCAGCCGAGCAGGAGCAGCGTCGACAGGGCACCGAGTCCGCCGAGCGGCGCAGCGAGGTACGGCAGCGCAAGTCCGGCGAGCTCGAACACCGGATCCGACGCGGTGAGCGCGATGGCGATCGCGAGCAGGCGCTGCTGCGTGCCGTAAACGAGCGCCACCAGCAATGCGGCGGCGAGAACGAGCGGCACCGTCGCGACATACACGAGCAGCGCGGAATAGTCGAGCTCGCCCGCGAAGCCGACGCGCAGCCCGGCCACCAGGGTCCACAGCACGCAGTTCAATGCAACCAAGGCGGCGTAGTCCACCGCCGAAACCCGGAAGTCGAACGCGCGCAGCGGCAGGAAACATGCGAGCCGGACGCCCGCGAGCAGATTGCGGGCGAGCGACGCGCCGATCATGCGCGAGCGATGGCGCGTACCCGCGCCTCTTCTACCAGGCGCGCGATGTCGGCGGGGGAGGCAGCCTGCGCCGCGATCGCACCCCCGTCTACCGCATTCGCCGCCTGCAACGCGCGCTCGAGCCGCGTCAGCTCGAGGCCGGGCGAGGCGAGGCGCGCCACTTCCAGCAGATCCCGGAACCGCTCGGGCCGGCGCAGGGCATCGGTGCGCTTGAAGAGCTCGAGCAGCGCCGCTGCGGTGACCTGAGGCGCGGCGCGCAACGCCACGCGGTTTCTGCAGGCGAGGAGGGCCAGTTCGCGCACTTCGTTCGGCGCCTTCAGGCGAGCGCACACGGCTTCGACCTCGGCCTCATGGTGCGGCCACGCGATGACTGCGAAGCGAACCGGAACCGAGGCATTGGTTTTGGCAGTCAAGGAAAGCAACGGCAAGACCGGCTTGACGCCGTCCAGCAGCTTGTCGGCGAGGCCGCAGGCTTCGAGCACCTCGAACATCTTTTCGGGGTGCGGCTCGCCGAGGCCGCGGGCGAATTCCTGCCAGACGCGCTCGGGCACCAGGTAATCCGCTTCGCCCGATTGCACCATCTTCTTCATCAGCGCCATCGTCTCGCCGGCGACGCGGAAGCCGAAACGGGCGGCGAACCGCGCGACGCGCAGGATCCGCACCGGG
>JBJMWH010000304.1:0-6988 GCA_045810245.1 Burkholderiales bacterium
GAGGTCGTGGCGCGGCTTTCCGGCGCATTTGCATTCGCGCTTTGGGATGCGCGCAAGGAGCGACTGCTGCTCGCGCGCGATCGCTTCGGCGAGAAGCCGCTGTACTACTGCGAAAGCGGCGGCTCGGTATTCTTCGCCTCCGAGCTCCGAGCGCTCCTCAAGATCCCCGGCATCCGGCCCGAGGTCGACCTGCGCGCGGTGCGCGACTACCTCGCATGGCGCTACGTGCCGGGTCCGGGCACGCTGTTCAAAGGCATCCACAAGCTCGCGCCCGGCACCTACACCCTGTGGCAGCTCGGCAGGCGGCGCGACGTGCGCTACTGGACCGTGCCCGATCGCGAGCCGCACGCCGGCGCCGAAGCGCCCGCGGGTGATGCGGTGCAGGGCTTCCTCGAGCGCCTAGAGGACGCGGTCACCACACATCTGGCGCACGGCGCCAGGGTCGGCGCGTTCCTGTCAGGCGGTCTCGACTCGAGCGTGCTGCTCGCGCTGGCGAGCCGCCATGGCAAGGTAAAGACCTTCACGGCGGGATTCGCCGGCGAGCGCTCGGAGGCGCGCGCGCATGCCGCAAAGGTGGCGCAGCATTTCGGCGCCGAGCATCAAGAGGTGTTGCTCGCACCGGCGGAGCTGCCGGCGAAGCTCGCAGAGCTCGTCGCGTGCTGCGGTGCGCCGCTGGCCGAGCCCGCCGATCTGCCGCTTTACTTCCTGGCGCGCGAAGCGGCGCGCAGCGTGAAGGTCGCGCTGACCGCGGAAGGAAGCGACGAGCTCCTCGGCGGCCGGCGCAGCCATGTGACGGAGCGCTTCGGCTGGCCGCTCGCCGGCGGCGACTGGCGCAGCCGCTGCGTGCGTACGCTCGGCGGCCTCGACCCGGCGCAGTGCGACCGGCTGGCGGCGCCGGTATTGAACGGCGCTTCGGTGCTCGACACGAAGCCGCCCTTCGACGCTGCCGAAGGGACGAGCAGACTGCGGCGGATCCTCTACTTCGAGCAGGCGAGCCGGCTCCCCGACCAAGTACTCGAGCGCACGGACCGGATGACGATGGCCGCGTCGCTCGAGGCGCGCGTGCCGTTCCTCGACCATCGGCTGGCGCACTACGTCTCCGCGTTGCCCGACGAGCTGCGCGTGCGCGGGCTGCGCGGCAAGTGGATCCTGCACCAGGCGGCACGCTCGCTCCTGCCTAAGGCGCTGCGCCTTCGGCCCAAGCCGGGGCCGCGCCAGCCGGCACACGACTGGATGGGGCGCGAGCTGCTGCTCGAGCACCTGCACGGCGCGTCGTCGCTGACGCGCGGCTACTACAACGCCGCGGTGCTCGACCGCGTGCTCGACGAGCATCTCAAGGGAAGGCAGAACCACCAACAACTGATATGGATGCTACTGAACCTCGAAATCTGGCACCGGAGCTACCGGCACGCCTGACGCCGAAGCCGCGCTGGCTGCTGAACCGTTTGCGCTGCATGACGCCCGCGGAGGTCGTGTTCCGCGGGGCACGTGTCCTGAAGGCGCACGCCGAGCGCCTCGGACTGGCGGGCGCCGCGCCGGTGCCGGCGCCGGACCTCGCGGCCTCGTCCCGTCCATGGGTGTTCCCACCCGGAAACGGGCGCGCCTCGGCCTACGTCGCGGCGGCCGAGCGCATCCGCAACGGCGCGCTCGACATTTTCGCGCTCCGCGGCGTGGACCTCGGCCAGCCGCCGCGCTGGAACCGCGATCCGAAAACCGGCATCCAGGCACCGCTCGCCTACGGCAAGACGCTCGACTATCGCGACCCCGACCTGGTCGGCGACATCACCTACCTGTGGGCGCCGAACAGGCATCTCCACTTCGTGACCCTGGCGCAGGCCTACGCCGCCAGCCGGCAGGCGAAGTACTTCCATGAGCTCGCCGACCTGCTCGACAGCTGGCTCGTCGCCTGCCCCTATCGGCTCGGGCCCAACTGGGCGAGCGCGCTCGAAGCCGCGATCCGGCTCGTCAACTGGTCGATCGCCTGGCAGCTCGTCGGCGGCGTGCGCTGCAGGATGTTCGAGTCCGCGCACTATGCGGAGCTGCGCACGCGCTGGCTGCGCTCGGTGTACCAGCACGCCGAGTTCGTGCGCGGCTGGTTCTCGCTTCATTCTTCGGCGAACCACCATCTCATCGGCGAGGCGGCGGGGCTGTTCATCGCCGGGGTGACCTGGCCGCACTGGAAGCGCGCCGCGGTGTGGGCGCAGACCGGGAAGCGCATACTGGAGCGCGAGGCGCTGGCGCAGAATGCGCCCGACGGCGCGAACCGCGAGCAGGCGCTGTCGTGCCACCGGCAGGTGCTCGATTTCATGCTGCTCGCGCTTTTCGCCGGCATGGCGAACGGCCGCGCCTTCCCGGCCGATTACAGCGCCCGCATCGAGGCGATGCTCGACTACCTCGCCTCGATCATGGATGCGCGCGGCAACGTGCCGCAGCTCGGCGACGCCTGCGACGGCGAGGCGGTACGGCTCGCCCAGGACGAGGACTTCTGTCCGTACCGCTCGCTCCTCGCCACGGGCGCCATTCTGTTCGGCCGCGGCGACTTCAAGCTGAAGGCGGGCGCGCTCGACGACAAGACGCGCACGCTCGTCGGCGTCGGCGCCGAAGAGCAGTACGCGGCTTTGGATGCGAGGCGGACGCGGCTGCCGCTGCGGCGGACGTTCCCGGAAGGCGGCTACTACGTGCTCGGCTGCGAGTTCGACACCCCGCACGAGATCCGGCTCGTGGCCGACGCCGGGGCGCTCGGTTATCGCTCGATCGCGGCGCACGGCCACGCCGACGCACTGGCGTTCACGCTGTCGGCGGGGGGCCGCGAGTTCTTCGTCGACCCTGGGACGTTCGTTCACCACACCCAGGCCGCGTGGCGGCAGTACTTCCGCGGCACCGCCGCCCACAACACCGTGCGGGTCGACGGCGAAGACCAGTCGGTACAGGGTGGAAGCTTCATGTGGCTGAAAAAGGCGAACGCCGGCTGCTCGCTATGGCTTTCGTCGCGCGACAAGGACTGCTTCGAGGGCTGGCACGACGGCTATCGGCGGCTTCCCGATCCCGTCAAGCACCGGCGCCTGATCGAGCTCGACAAGAGTAGCCGCCGCATCGTGCTCGAGGACACATTGGACATGGCCGAGGAGCATGAGGTGGAGCTCTTCTTCCACTGCCACGAAGCGAGCGAGGTGCGCGCTTCGGGCGAGAGCTTCGTCGTGCGCCGCGGCGATGCCTCGGTTCGCCTGACGCTGCCGAGCTCGCCCGAGGCTGCGGTGCAGGTCTACCGCGGCAGCCTTGCGCCGATGTCGGGCTGGATTTCGCGCGCCTTCGACTCCCGGCAGCCCGCGCCGACCATCGTCTGGCGCGCGCGCCTCAAAGGACCCAGCGTACTGCGCACCGAGATCCTGGTGCGCGTAGCTTATCCGTCCCGACCGGGGCTCTAGCGCGCCTGACTGGCCTCGATGGTTCCCCCGGCCAGCAGGTCGTCGGCGGTCAGCTCCGCGGTCTGCTTCGCCGCGGCGCGGATGGTTTGAGAGCGCTCGTGCGCTTCGCGCGCCTTGTCGAAGCATTGCTCCGCGGCGCGCATATTGCCGGCCGCGGCGAATTTCTCGCCGAGCTGGTTGAGCAGCATCACCGCCTCGTCGAGCGCGCGCACGCCGTCCCAGAGCTTCTGCTCAAGGACCTCGTTCGCGCCCTGCAGGAGCGAGCTCGCGCTCAAGGCATGACCGGTGTGGCAGCGGAAGCGCACGATGTTTCCTTCCTTCAGCAGGGTCAGCACGCCGCGACATTCCGGGCAGGTGAACGGGCTCAATTCGCCGAAGCGCATCACGTTGCCCTCGAGCGCGTCCCCGCCCTCGGCGATCTTGACTTCCAGCCGGGTCTTTTCCTCCTCGTCGGGCTGGACCTTGGGCAGGGACCGGGCTTCTTCGCGCACCAGCCTGGTGATGAGATCGCCGATGCCGGCGACGGGCAGCGTGTAGTCGGCGTTCGTATGCTCGAGCGCATTGAGGGGCATCGAGCGGATCATTGCGTCGGCGGGCTCCTGGACGATGGCGGTGCCGCCGCGCAGCTTGATGGTGTAGAGGCCGGCGGTGCCGTCGTCGAGGGCGCCCGTGAGCACGACACCAATCACGCGCGGGCCGTAGATATACGCCGCCGAGCGGAACAGCGGGTCCACCGCGGGGCGGAAACGGTTCTCCTTCGGGCCCTTCGTGATGCGGATGTAGCCGTTCTCGAGCAGCATGTGGTGGTCGTTTGGGGCGACATAGACGAGCCCCTGCTCGATGCGATCGCCGTCGCGCGGGTGGCTGGCGCGCAATGGGCCGCTTTTGTTGAGCACCGAGGGCAGGACGGTCTTGAGCCCCGGCGAGAGGTGCCACACGATGAACACCGCAGCCGGCAGGTCGGCGGGGAAGCGGCTCACCACCTTTTGCAGCGCGTCCATGCCGCCGGCCGAGGCGCCGATGACCACGATGTCCTTGCGTGCCATGCAGGTGCCTAGCAATCTCCAGGCCGGCGCCACAGCGGGCCTGGCTCCCGGTTGGCCTCGACCTAGGACACCTCGTCCATCGTCAGGATGACGCCTTCGCGCTTGCGCGAGGGCGATACGAGCGGCGTGCACATCACGCGGCAGCGGATGCGCTTGCCGCGCCGGTTGGTGGCCTCCACGGTCGCTTCACGCGAATCGGCCTCGCTGCTGAGACAGGCGCGGATCGGCGCGCGCAGCTCGGACACCGGCAGCCCGATATCGAGGCCGAGGAAAGAGCGCCCGCGCACCTCGTCGGCGCGCAAGCCCCACAGGTCCTCCGCGCGCTGGTTCCACATCAGCACGTTGTAGTTCGGGTCGATCACCGCCGCGCCGCCGGGCAGGCTTGCCAGCACCGATTCCAGGAACGCGTTCAGGTGGTTGAGCTCGTCGCTTCTCTGGCGCAGCTCCTCGTTGACCGTCTGCAGCTCCTCGTTGGTCGACTGGAGCTCCTCATTCATGGTCTCGAGCTCCTCGTTGGTGGACTGCAGCTCCTCGTTGGTGGTCTCGAGCTCCTCGTTCGAGGACTGCAGCTCCTCGTTGGTGGTCTCGAGCTCCTCGTTGGACGACTGCAGCTCCTCGTTGGTGGTCTGGATCTCCTCGCGCGAACGCTGCAGCTCGTCGAGCAATTTGTGGTTGTGCGTGACATCGACGAAGGTGACGCTCACGCCGAGGGGCGTTCGGCTCGCGTCGTAGAGCGGCTGCACCGTGATGTCGAGGTACTGGGACTCGCCGTCGCTGAAGCGGCGCTCGACGCTCGTCTGGGTGACGGGACGGCGCTCCCCGTAGGCCTGCTCGATCAGCGAGCGCAGCTCGGTCGGCCGGTAGGAGATCTCGAGGTCCTGCAGCGGGCGGCCAATGTCCTTCGGGTTGAGCGTGAAGAGCAGGCGCGCTTTGTGCGTGGCTTGCACGAGCGTGCCTTCGCTATCGATGATGATCCGGGCGAGCGGTATTTCCTCGAGCGCGATCTCGCGCAGGCGTTGGTCGCGGTGCATATCGCCTCCGTTGTCGTTCGGAACCGGGATGCCGAGCGCCGGCGCACGCTGGCGGGCCCCGGAGGATACCTTCGCGAACACGCGGCACTTGAGGTCGAGCGGCGCGAACAGGCTGCTCTGGGTGAGCAGCATCTCGGCGCGCCCGAGGAACAGGTAGCCCGCGCCGTCGTCGTGGCCGTTGAGCGCGAAGTGAAAGCGCGTCATCACCTTCGCCTGCGTCTCGGCGTTGAAGTACATCAGCGTGTTGCGGCAGATCAGCAGGTCCAGGCGCGAGATCGGCGCGTCCTGCACCAGGTCGTGGCGGCCGAAGATCACCGAGCGGCGCAGATCGGTCCGAAAGACGTAGCGCCCGTTCACCTGGTCGAAATAGCGCTCGCGCAGCCGCGGCGGCACGTCCTCCATGTCCTTCGGCGCATAGGCGGCCTGGCGCGCCTGAGTCAGCGCTTCCTCGTCGGCATCGGTCGCGTACACCTTGACCCGCTCCCGGAATGCGTCGTCGCCCAGCGCCTCGGCGAAGAGCATCGCGATGCTGTACGCCTCCTGCCCCGAGGCGCAGCCCGCCGACCACACGCGCACCGGCGTTTGGGGCGCCTTCGACGACAGCACCTTGGGCAGGACCTGCTTCTCGACGAACTCCCACGCCGGCGGATCGCGGAAGAAGCTGGTCACGTTGATGAGGATGGTATTGAACAGCAGCGCGAACTCCTCGGGGTGCACCTCGAGGTAGTCGCGGTAGGCCTCGAAGCTCGCCACGCCGATCGTCTGCATCCGGCGCAGCATGCGCCGCATCACGCTGGGCCGCTTGTAGCCGGTAAAGTCGAAGCCGCGCTGCTGCTGCAGGAAGCGCAACAAAGCATCGAAGCGCTCCTGTTCCGCGGCGCTCACGGCGGATGGCCATTGACCAGGGTCTGCAGCGCCGGCGCGATCTCGTGCAGCGGCAGCACGAAATCCGCGATGCCGGTCTGCGCCGCGGCCTCGGGCATGCCGCCGAACTGCGAGCTCTTCTGGTCCTGCACGATCACGGTCCCGCCCATCTTCTTGATCGCCTTCACGCCCATTGCACCATCGCTGCCGGAGCCGGAAAGTACCACGGCGATCGAGCGCTCCCGGTACGCCGCCGCGGTCGATTCGAACAGCAGGTCCGCCGAAGGCCGCACGAAATGCACCAGCTCGGTCTGCGTCAGCGTGAGCGAGCCGTCCTGATTGACGAGCAGGTGATTGTTCGGCGGCGCGATCATCACCGTGCCCGCGGCGACGCGGTCTCCATGCGCGGCCTCCTTAACCCTGAGGCCGGTCCGCCGGCCGAGGATTTCGGCCATCACGCTGCGGTGGCGCGGGTCGAGGTGCTGCACTACCACGATGCCGGCGGCGAAGTCCGATGGCAGGGCCTGTAGCACGTGGGTCAGCGCGTTGAGGCCGCCGGCGGAAGCCGCCAAGGCAACGATTTCGAAGCTGGCCACGCGACCAGCTTACGCCGCGATGGAAC
>JBJMWH010000305.1:0-3649 GCA_045810245.1 Burkholderiales bacterium
CTTCGCCATCGCGCTGGTGGCGGCCTTTGCACTCCTCTATGCGCTCATCCGGCTCCTCGGACACGCGCTGTCGCTGCCGGCGTACGTCCGGCGCTACCGCGCGCGGCGCCGCCGCGAGCGCGCCCAGGCCGCGCTCGCAGCCGCGCTCCAGGCTTATTACGAAGGCCGCTATGCCCGCGCGGAGAAGGAGGCCGGGGTCGCTTTCGAGGGCGGATCGGCGCCTGCGCTCGCCGCGCTGCTCGCGGCGCGCTCGGCTCACCAGATGCGCGACTTTCAGCGGCGAGACCGCTGGCTGGACCGCGCCGACGCTCAGGGCGAGCGCATGCACAGCGCTTCCCTTGCCACGCGGGCGGAGCTCGCGCTCGAGGACCGCGACTTCGCCACGGCGCGCGATGCGCTGCGCAACCTGCACAGCGTGCGGCCGAAGCAGATCGCCACCACCCGCATGCTTCTGCGCGCCGAGCGCGGCGCGGGCGCCTGGGACGAGGTGCTGCGTCTCGCCACCCAGCTCGGCAAGCGCGACGCGATCGCGCCGGCGCTCGCCGAGGAGTACAAGGTGCAGGCCATGGTCGAGCTCCTCGGGCGCTCGGCGGCCGACGAAGGTGCGTTCGAGCGCCGCTGGCGCGGCATCGAGGCGAAAGACCGCATCCATCCGCGCATCGCCGCGGCGGCGGCGCGTCACGCTACCGAGCTCGGCAAGGCCAAAATGGCGCGCGAGGTCCTGGAACGCGCGCTGGCGGCGGAATGGTCGCCGCAGCTCCTCGCGCTCTACGCCGAGCTGCCGGGCGAAATGGCCGAGGAAGCGCGCACCGCCGAAGCGCGCGAGCGCATCGAGTGCGCCGAGGGCTGGCTCCTGGAGCACGCGCGCGACGCCCAGCTTCTCGCGGCGCTCGGGCGCCTATGCGCTAGCGCCGGGCTCTGGGGCAAGGCGCGCAGCTTCCTCGAGGCGAGCGTCTCGTTCGAGGAGAGCCGCCCGGTGTACCTGGAGCTCGCGCGGCTCGCCGAGCGCCTTGGCCAGGCGGCCGACGCCCAGCTGCACTACCGCCGCGCCGCAGAGATCTCCTGAGAGGCTACTTCGCCCGCTGACGCTCCGTGGTGGGCCGGAAGTCGTGGGTAAGCTGGTAGACGAGCGCCGGCACCATCTCCTCGCGCGGATCGGACTTCGTCATCGAGCCGCTGATGCCTTGCTCGGACACATTGACGCGCCCGACCTGCCTGCGCACCCAGCCGGAGTTGCTCCACACGCTCGCGCCGCTCGCGGTTTCTACCAGCCGCGCGGAGATGTCGCCCTTCACCTCGGTGCGCAAGCCCGCGTCCAGTTTGGCGAGGTCGTTCACACGAACGTCGGTTTTCGGATCCGAGTAGGCGATCTCGCCGAGAAACACCGCGTCGACGCCGTAGCGCTTGCCGATGCGCTTCGCCGTGTCCGCGTCGAGCTGATTGCGGCCCACCGCGGCGAGCACCGCCTCGCGGCTGCCGAGATCAATGAACCGCGTCCCCGGCTGCGCCGACTGGATCTGCTCCTGAAGCTGCTGGGTCGCGCGTGCGGCGGCGCTGGAAGCATTGGAGGTGAAATCGACCACGCCGAGCGTGGCGTAGCCTTTCAGGTCCATCCGCGGCGGCACCGTAACCAGCACCGTGCTCGAGCACCCGCTCACCAAGAACGACGAAACCAGGATTGGTGCGATAAGGCTGCGCATGCCGCCCTCCGTTGTTGTTGCTGCCAGCCTACCGGAGGGCGCGGCGCGGGTCGGTGACAATTGTCCGCTCCGGGGAGTCGCGTCCGGCTCCGGGGAGTCGCGTCCCGCTCAGGCCCAGTCGCGCGGCCTGAGGAAATCGGTATAGAGCTTTTCCTCGGCCGACCCGGGCGCGGGCTTCCAGTCGTAGCGCCAGGTGGCGTGGGGCGGCATCGACATGAGGATCGATTCGCTGCGGCCGCCCGACTGCAGGCCGAACAGAGTGCCGCGGTCGTACACCAGGTTGAATTCGACGTAGCGCCCGCGCCGGTAGAGCTGGAAGTTGCGCTCACGCTCCCCGAACGTCGTTCCTTTCCTCTTATCCAGGATGGGCAGATAGGCGGGCAGGAACGCGTCGCCCACCGAGCGTGCGAGGCGGAAGGAAAAATCGAAATCGCGCTCCGCGAAATCGTCGAAGAAGATGCCGCCAATGCCGCGCGGCTCGTCGCGATGCTTCAGATGGAAATAGCGGTCGCACCAGGCCTTGAAGCGCGGGTAGTAGTCGGGCCCGAACGGGTCGAGCGCCTGCCTGCAGTGGAGGTGGAAGTGGCGCGCATCGTCCTCGAAGCCGTAGTAGGGAGTGAGATCCATGCCCCCGCCAAACCACCAGGTGTCTTTTGCGGCGAAGAAGCGCACGTTGAGGTGCACGGTGGGACAGTAGGGATTGAGCGGATGCAGCACGAGCGATACGCCCATCGCCTCCCAGGCCTGTCCGGCAAGTTGCGGCCGGGCCGCCGTCGCGGACGAGGGTAGCTGGCTGCCCTTCACGCGGGAGAAGTTCACTCCACCGCGCTCGAACACGCCGCCGTTTTCGATCACGCGCGTGGTTCCGCCGCCGCCTTCGGCGCGTTTCCATTCGTCCGTCGTGAAAGCGTGTCCATCGGCGGCCTCGAGGGCGGCCGCGATCGACTTCTGCAGCGCGACGAAGTAATCGCAGACCGCCTCGATTTGCATGGCCGCCAGCCTAACTCCGCTTGATCGCGCGGTGGCCGATGTCCTTGCGGTACTGCATGCCGTCGAAGCGGATGCGCTCCACCGCCTCGTACGCGCGCGTGCGCGCCATCTTCACCGAGTCGCCGAGCGCGGTGACGCACAGGACCCGGCCGCCGCTCGTCACCAGCGCCTTGCCGTGCGCCCGGGTCGCGGCGTGGAACACGCGGCAGTCGTCCGCGGGCGCCGGAATCCCGGAGATGGGGTCGCCCTTGCGCGGCTCGTCGGGATAGCCGTGCGCCGCGATCACGACGCCGAGCGCGGCGCGGCGGTCCCATCCGGCCTCGACGCGCGACAGCTTGCCGGCGAGCGCGCGCTCGACGAGGTCGAGGAGATCGGATTTGAGCCGCAGCATGATGGGCTGCGTCTCCGGGTCGCCGAGGCGGCAGTTGAACTCGAGCGCTTTCGGATTTCCCGCCCGGTCGATCATCAGGCCGGCGTACAGGAAGCCGCTGTAGGGGATGCCCTCCTGCGCCATGCCCTGGATGGCGGGCTGGATGATCTCGCGCATCACCCGGGCATGGATTTTCGGCGTGACGATCGGGGCCGGCGAGTACGCCCCCATGCCCCCGGTGTTGGGGCCCTCGTCGCCGTCGCGCAGGCGCTTGTGGTCCTGGCTGGTGGCGAGCGGCAGCACGTGGGTGCCGTCGCACATCACGATGAAGCTCGCTTCGTCGCCCTCTAGGAAATCCTCCACCACCACGCGATTGCCGGCCGCGCCGAAGCGGTGCTCGGTCAGCATGGAGTCGACTGCGGCGAGCGCTTCCTCCCGGCTGGTCGCGACGACGACGCCCTTTCCGGACGCGAGGCCATCGGCCTTGATGACGACCGGCGTGGCATGCGCAGCGATGTACGCATTGGCCTCCGCGGCATTCTCGAAGCTGCGATGCTTCGCGGTCGGCAGGCCGTGGCGCACCATGAAG
>JBJMWH010000306.1:0-18794 GCA_045810245.1 Burkholderiales bacterium
GCACGCGCGGTTGTCGGCATAGTTGCCGGCGCCGATGAGCGGCGAATCGCCGATGCGGCCCGGCAGCTTGCCGGTATAGCCGCCGGTGGAGGTCGCGGCCGCCAGATCGCCGTGCGGGTCGAGCGCCACCGCGCCCACCGTGCCGTGGTGGCGTTTCAATCCCTTGCGGAGCGCTTCTCTTCTTTCCTGGGTATTGAAGTACGTATTAGGAACGAGTGGAAGGCCGTGCTGCCGCGCGAATTGCTCGGCGCCCTCGCCGACGAGGAGCACGTGCGGGCTTTTCTCCATGACTGCGCGCGCAGCGAGCACAGGATTCCTGATCCGGCTTACGGCCGCCACCGCTCCGGCGCGCAGCGTCGCTCCATCCATGATCGACGCGTCGAGCTCTTGCTTTCCGGCCGCGTTGTACACCGCGCCGCGGCCGGCGTTGAAGAGCGGATCGTCCTCGAGCGCGACGACCGCCGCGGTGACGGCGTCCAGGCTGCTGCCGCCGCCCGCCAGGATGTGATGGCCGGCATCGAGCGCTGACTCGAGCGCTCTGCAATACATTTGTTGCTGGAGCAGCGTCATCTTGCGCAGGACGCCCGCGCCGCCGTGGACGGCGATTGCGATCGGCCTTGCCACTACTTCTTGCGCGCCTGGCCTTCCGCGGAGCAGGGATTCTCGCTCGAGCAGCGGTCGCCGATTACGCCGACTGCCTGGATCTCGATCTCGATCCCGGGACGGGCGAAGTTGGTGACCGTGATGAGCGCGCTGCCCGGGTAGTTGCCGTTCTGGAACATGTCCTTGCGCATCTCGACGAAGCGGTCGCCGTAGCGCGACTCCTTGATGAACACCGTCATGGCGACGACGTTGGCGAGGCTGCCGCCGGCGCGCTTCAGGATCTGGTCGATCTGCGAGAACACCTGCCGCACCTGGGCTTCGAAGTTGTTGGAGATATCGGCGCCCTGGTTGTCCCTTGTAGCGGTCTGGCCGGCGACCCAGACGGTGCGGCCGCCCTCGGTGATGACGCCCGGCGAAAAGGCGCGCGAGAGCTGGAACGGCGTCTTTTCCATGTACTCGGCGCCAGAGGCGGCCACGGGCAGGGCGACAAGTAGTGCGGCGAGCAGGCTGCGGATCACGGGAGTCTCCTTCAGGACGAGTGTTGAGCGGCGATCAGCTTTTCGAAGCGCTGATCGGGACAGAGCCAGATCGCCGCCACGACGGCATAGAGGCCGCACGAGGCAAGCGGATAGAGGAAGGCGAGCGCAATCGCGACGATGTAGATTGCGAGCGAGACCCAGCCCTTGAAGTCGCGCCCGAGCGCCTTGGCGAGGACCGAATCGTGACCATGCAGGCGCAGCAGCACGCGGGTGAGGATGGTGTAGGCGACCGCGGCGCCGATCAGCACCGTCCCGTAGGCCGCGACGGTGAGGGGCGCGAAGTGGTTCTCGTCCATCCAGCCGGTGACGAACGGCACGAGCGAGAGCCAGAAGAGCAGATGCAGGTTCGCCCACAGCGTCGCGCCGTTGATGCGGTGCACGGCGTGGAACATGTGGTGGTGGTTGTTCCAATAGATGCCGATCATGACGAAGCTCAGCACGTAGCTCAGGAAGACCGGCAGCAGCGGCAGGAGCGCCTGCGGATCGGCGTCGTGCGGCACCTTCATCTCGAGCACCAGGATGGTGATGATCACTGCGAGCACGCCGTCGGTGAAGGCCTCCATTCTTCCCTTGCCCATGTTCCTCCCTAGATGTGCGCCAGAAATCGCTCGATGCGCGCGTTGACCTCGCCTGGATGGGTCACCGGTGCCATGTGGCCCAGGCCTTCCATCTCCTCGATTTGCACGCGCGGCAGCACGCCGCCCACGAGGCGCGCCACGGCCCGCGCCGCGGCGGTCGACGCCGTTCCGGTCATGAGAAGCGCCGGCGGGTCGAGCGCCGCGAAGGCTTCGAGCGGCGTGGGCTCGTTGCACGCGGAATGCCACTCCGGCGTTTGCGCCTGCACCGCATCGACCAGCGCGGCGCGGCGCGCATCCGGCGTTGCCGCCCAGGTGCCCTTGCCCATCCAGTAGTCGATGAAGCGCTCGGCCGCGGCGCCGGGCGTTCCGGCCAGCACGTCGTCGCGCACCGCGGCGATCTCGCGCGCCGCGTCGCCTTGCGGCGCCGAGCGCAGGAGCACGGCGAAGAGCACCGGCTCATAGAGCACGAGCGATGCGAGCCGCGTGCGCAGGCCGAGCGCGGCCTTGAGCGCGATCGCGCCCCCGTAGGAATGACCGATCAGGTGGAAGCGCTCGCCGGCGCGCTCGAACACCGGCGCGAGAAGCTCGATCTGGTCGTCGATCCACATCGTCCGCTCGCGCGGCCACGCCGGGCTCTTGCCGCAGCCGTAGAGGTCGGGCGCAATCACGCGGTAGCGGCCGGCGAGCCGCTCCATCAGCGGCCGCCACTGGCCCGAGGTGCTCGCGCTGCAATGCAGGCAGAGCACGGCGGGCCCGCTTCCCGTCTCGCGGAAATAGGCTTTGGCCATCATAGTCCCAGGTAAGCCTGGCGCACGCGGTCGTCGTGCAGCAGGGAGGCGCCGGGCCCCGACATGACGATGCGGCCGTTCTCCAGCACGTAGGCGCGGTTCGAGATCTTGAGCGACACGGCGACATTCTGCTCTACCAGGAGGATCGTGATGCCGCGCCCGTTCAGCGCGCGGATGGAATGCAGCACGTCCTGCACTACGAGCGGAGCGAGTCCGAGGGAGGGCTCGTCGAACATGATGAGCTCGGGCTGGCCGGCGAGGCAGCGCCCGATGGCGAGCATCTGCTGCTCGCCCCCGGAAAGCGTGCCGGCGGGCTGGTCGCGGCGCTCGGCGAGGCGCGGGAACATGGCGAACACGTCTTCGAGCGCGCGCCCGGCGGCGGCGCGGGCCCGCGGCAGCAGCGCGCCCATCTGCAGGTTCTCGAGCACCGAGAGGGAAGGGAACACTTGCCGCCCCTCGGCGACCTGGCCGATGCCGAGGTTGCAGATCTGGTGCGGCTCGAGGCCGTCGATGCGCCGGTCCTTGAAGCGGATCGACCCGGCGCGCGACCGCTCGATTCCGGCGATCGTGCGGATGAGCGACGACTTGCCGGCGCCGTTCGCCCCGACGATCGCGACGATCTCCCCGAGCGGAACTTCGAGCGAGACCCCGTCGAGCGCCTGGGCGTCGCCGTAGAACAGGTCGAGGTTCTCGACCTTCAGCATCTGAAACCGAAAATGGTGACAGTCACCATTTTCGAAAAGAAAAACGTGGTCTGTCCCTGATTTTGGTCATACCGCGGTCTCTTCGCCGAGGTAGCACTCGAGCACGGCGGGGTTGCGCACGACCTCGGCCGGCGTGCCGCGCGCGATGACTTCGCCGTGGTGCAGGACGCCGATGTGCTTCGCGAGCGCCATCACGGCGCGCATCACGTGCTCGATGAGGAGGATGGTGAGGCCGTCACGGCGATTGAGCTCGCGGAACACCTCGACCATCTCGTCGCACTCGGTCGGCCTGAGGCCCGCCATGACTTCGTCGAGGAGAAGCAGCCGTGGTCGCGTGGCGAGCGCGCGGGCAACTTCGAGACGCTTGCGGTCGGGCAGGGTGAGCGAGGACGCAGGCAGGTCGCGCTTCGAGGCGAGCCTGAGCTTCTCCAGAATGGCAACCGAGTAGGCGCGTGCCGAGGCGACGCCGCGCTCCCTGTGCAAGGCGCCGACGATGACGTTGTCGAGCACCGAAAGTCCGGCGAACGGCTTCACGATCTGGAATGTGCGGCCGATGCCCGCGGCGCAGACCTGGTCGGGACGAAGACCCTGGATCTCCTTTTTGTTGAAGACAACGCTTCCCGTGTCGGGCGCATACGCGCCGGCGATGAGGTTGAAGATCGTGGTCTTGCCGGCGCCGTTCGGGCCGATGAGGCCGTTGATATCGCCTTCGGGGACGGTGAACGAAGCATCGCGCACGGCTCGCAGCCCGCGGAACGACTTCGAGATGTTGTTCACTTCAAGCATCGAGTTTCAGCTTCCGCGCCAGAACCGGCCATATACCGTGGGGCAGGAACATGACCACGACGAGCAGCACGACGCCGTAGAACACCTGCTTCACGCCCGGGATCTCCCAGCCGAGCGCCGCGAGGAGCTCGGTGATGCCGTCGGAGAGCAGCGTCAGCACCGCCGCGCCCAGGATCGGGCCGAAAAGCGTGCCGAGGCCGCCGATGATCGGCCCCAGGATGATTTCGATCGAGCGGCTGATGTTGAAGATCTGCTCGGGGAAGAGGTTGTTGTAGTAGAAGGCGAAGAACACCCCCGCCACCGCGGTCATCGCCGAGCTGAGCGCAACCGCGTACACCTTCCAGCGGAACGTGTTGATCCCGAGCGCTTGCGCCGCCTCCTCGTTTTCGCGGATCGCCTGCCAGTAGTACCCCGGCTTGGACTTCAACAGGAAATGGCAAAGGATGAAGGCGAAAGAGGCGAGCGCGAGGATCACGTAGTAGTACATGAGCGGCGGGCCGCGGAAGTTGGCGATGTCCCAGGTATCGCGCTGCGCCACGCGCAGGAACATGCCGCCGGGTCCGCCGACCCAGTCGAGATGGTCGAAGCCGATGCGCGTGAACTCGGCAAAGGCGATCGTGAGGAGCGCGAAATAAACCCCCGAGATGCCGAAGCGGAAGGCGAGAAAGCCGATCACCACGCCGAGCAGCACGCAAAAGAGGATCGCCACCCACAGGCCGGCCCACGGCCCGATGCCGTAGTGGAAGAAGATCGCGCCCGCGGTGTAGGCACCGACGCCGACGTAGAGCGAATGGCCGAGCGAAAGCTGCCCGGCGAACCCCATCATCACGTTCCAGGCCTGTCCGGTGTAGGCGAAGTAGAGAATCAGCGTCGCGACCGAGAGCGCGTACGGTCCCGCGAAGGCGGGAAGCACCGCAAGGGCGGCGACAAGCAACGCGAGCGCGACGCGGCTGCGGCTCAAGCCCGCTTCCCGAGCAATCCCTGCGGGCGCAGCAGCAGCACGAGGATCAGCAGGCCGAAGCTGAACATGCTCTTCGCCGAGGGCGCGATGAGGAGGCCCGCGACCGCCTCCGAGACGCCGATCAGCACGCCGCCGAGGAGCGCTCCGCCCATCGATCCGAGCCCGCCGACGATCACGATGACGAAAGCCAGAAGCGTGTAGTAGGGGCCGAGCCCCGGCGTCACGTCGACGAGCAGGACGAGCGCGCACCCCGCCACCGCCACGCAGGCCGATCCCATGCCGAAGGTGAGCGCGTACAGGTGCTTCACGTTGAGGCCGACCACCCGGGCACCGAGATAATTGTCGGCGCAGGCGCGAATGGCCTTGCCGGTCAGCGTAAAACGAAAGAACGAAAACAGGAGCAGGGCCGCGACAACGGCAAGACCCGCGGCGAAGACGCGCGCCTTGTCGATGAGGAGCTTTCCGAGCTCATAGGACTCGAGCTGATAGTCGACCTGCACGTTGCGCGCGTCGGGGCCGAACACGATCAGCAGCGCGTTCACCAGGATGATCGCCACCGCCACGAGCAGCATGAACTGCGAGTGCTCGGGCCGCGTGATGAACGGGTTGATAATTCCGGCCTGAAGCGCGTAGCCGAGAAGGAAGAACACCGCCGCCACCGGCAGTACGGCGAGGAACGGGTCGAGCCTGAACGCCGCGAACAGCGCGGTCGCGGCGTACATCGCGACGGTCATCATCTCGCCATGGGCGAAGTTCACCACCCTGACCACGCCGAAGATCACCGACAGGCCGAGCGCCATCAGGCCGTACACCAGCCCGGTGAGCACGCCGGCAATCACCACATTGAGGATCAGCTCCGGCGCCATTGCCTTAATTTATTGTTTCAGGCTTTCTTGTACTCCGGCACCGGGAAGATGGGCTTCGCCGTCGCGGCGTTCGCGGGCAGCACGACGGTCGGTACGAGGTTGCGGTTCTGCACGCAGGCCGAGCCGATGCCCTCGACCTGGCCTTTCTCGTTGAACTTGATCGGTGCGCCGAGCGTCATCTTGTCGGTGATGTTGGTCTGGCGGATGGCCTCGGCGAGCGCCTTGGGGTCGGTCGTCCTGGCGCGCTTGAACGCGTCCGCAGCGATGAGCAGCGCCTCGAAGGTGAAGCCGGCATTGAGGCCGTGGAACACCAGCTTGTCTTTCGGGTTCTGCTTGAGGAAGGCCTTCTCGACGACCTTGGTGAGATTGGCGTTCGGGTTGTACCAGGGGACGTTGGAGATGGCGTGCTCCGAGAGCTTGCCGAGCGCCTTGAAGTACTGCTCCTCGTACATCCCGGGCGAGCCGGGGCTGACGATGCCCATCGGGCTCCAGCGCTGCTTCACCATCTCGCGCCGCAGGAGGATGGCGTCGTTCAGGCGGCACACGAGCAGCACGA
Source organism: Burkholderiales bacterium (assembly GCA_045810245.1). Taxonomy (GTDB): domain Bacteria; phylum Pseudomonadota; class Gammaproteobacteria; order Burkholderiales; family SG8-39; genus SCGC-AG-212-J23. The sequence goes on from JBJMWH010000306.1 coordinate 6,382, forward strand.
AATCGGCGTTCGAAGCCTTCGCCTTCGAGACCTCCACTGTCAGATCCTTCGCCGCGGGATCGTAGGAGATGGTGTCGACGATCTTGAAGGGCAACTGGGTCATCTTCGGCATGAACGCGCCGATGCCCTTGGCCATCGCCTGGCCGAAGGTGTCGTTCACGTGCATGAAGACTGCGGTGCGCGGCACCGTGTTGGTCGCCTGGAAGAGATCGCCGATCAGCGCGAGCCCGTTGCGCACGATGTCGCCCGCGGTCTGGAAATTGCGGAACACGAACTTGTAGCCCTGCTCGGTGATCTGCGGCGCCGCGGCAATGTTGATGACGAAGGGCACGCCGCGCTGCTCGGCGACCTGGGCGATGGCGGCCGCCGCGCCGGAGTCGAACGGACCGACGAGCACGTTCGCGCCTTCCTGGATCAGCCGCTCGGCGCGAGTCCTCGCCGTGTCGACGTTGGACTCGAAGTCCGCGTTCATGAGCTCGAGCTCGACGCCGAGCATCTCCTTCAGTACGCCGGGGGCGAGGTCGGCGCCTTTCTGGCACGACTGGCCGATGAAGCTCAAGTAGCCCGAGCGCGGCAGGATCACGCCGACGCGCAGCTTCTGCGCCTGCGCGCGGACAATTCCGAAAGGTGAAACTGCGGCAAGGGCTCCCGCCGCAGCGAGTGCCTGAGTAAAGCGGCGACGTTGCATCTCTTTCCTCCCTGGGGTCCGGTATTCTAAGCGAGTCATCATGACCCGACCGACCCGGCCCGTGCGCCTCGGCCCGCGCGACATCGTCGTCGAGCGGCGCGCCGACGGCTGCGTGCTGCTGCGCTCGCCGCACGCGCTCGGTCCTTACCCGCGCAAGCTCAGCGAGCGCCTGGACTTCTGGGCTACCCACGCACCCGGGCGGCTGTTTCTCGCGCAGCGCGACGGCGCCGGCTGGCGCACGCTCAGCTACGGGCAGGCTCGGGAGCGCGCCCGCCGGGTAGGGCAGTATCTTCTCGAGCTGCAGCTTTCGGCCGAGCGGCCGCTGGTCGTGCTCTCGGGCAACGATCTGGAGCATGCATTACTCGAGCTCGGCGCGCTGTATGCCGGGGTGCCCTACACGCCGGTCGCCCCCGCGTACTCGCTCGCCTCGGGCGACTTCGGCAAGCTGCGCTCGATCTTCGAATTGATGACGCCGGGACTGGTGTTCGCCTCGGACCGCGCGGCGTTTCGCAACGCGATCGACGCGGTCGTACCCCGCGACGTCGAGGTGATTTTCGAGCCGAAGGAGCGGCCGATCTCGGCGGCGCTCGACGCGGCGCATGCCATGGTCGGCCCGGATACGATCGCGAAGTTCCTCTTCACCTCCGGCTCCACCGGAGCGCCGAAGGCGGTGATCAACACCCAGCGCATGTGGTGCTCGAACCAGAAGCTTGCCGCCACGATGTTCGCCTACTTCCAGGACGAGCCGCCGGTGCTCGTCGAATGGGCGCCCTGGCATCACACGGCGGCCGGCAACAAGGGCTTCGGCATGGCGCTCTACAACGGCGGCGCCTACTACATCGATGACGGAAAGCCCCTGCCGGGCGCAATCGAGACCACGGTAAAGAACCTGCGCGAGATCGCGCCCACGTGGTACTTCAATGTGCCGAGGGGGTTTGAAGCGCTTTTGCCGTATTTCCACTCCGACCCCTCTCTTCGAGAAAAGTTTTTCAGCCGCCTGAAGGTCCTGTGGTTCGCGGCCGCGCCCTTGCCGCAGCGCGTATTCGACGAGTACAACGAGCTCGCCTACCGCACCTGCGGCGAGACGATTCCGTTTCTCACCGGATTCGGCGCCACCGAGACCGCGCCGCACGCGATGGGGCGCATGTGGCCGACCGACGACGTGAGCAACATGGGGCTGCCGCCGCCCGGCGTGGAGGCGAAGCTGGTGCCGATGCAGGGCAAGCTCGAGATGCGCGTGAAGGGGCCGGGCATCACGCCCGGCTACTGGCGCCAGCCCGAGCTCACCGCGCGGGCGTTCGACGAGGAAGGTTACTATCGCCTCGGAGATTCATTCGTGTTCGCAGATGACAGGAAACCCGAGGCCGGCCTGCTGTTTCGCGGCCGCATCGCCGAGGACTTCAAGCTGACGAGCGGCACTTTCGTCCATGTCGGGCCGCTGCGCGCGCGGTTTCTGGAGCACTTGGCGCCGCTCGTGCGCGACGTGGTGATCACCGGCGAAGGCAGGGCCGAGGTCGGCGCCTTGATTTTTCCCGCCGGACCGGCGACGCCTGCTGCGCTGCACGAACGGTTGAAGTCTTTCGCGGCACGAGGTACGGGCAGCTCGAACCGGGTCACCCGCGCGATGGTGCTGGAGGAGCCGCCCTCGCTCGACGCCGGCGAGATGACCGACAAGGGCTCGCTCAACCAGCGCGCAGTGCTCTCGAGGCGCGCCGCCCTGGTGGAGGAGCTCTACCGCGATCCGCCGAGCGCAAGGACAATCCGCATATGAACCTGCCCACCCTCGCCGAGATCGAAGCCGCGGCGCAGACTGTCTACCGCGCGATGCCGCCGACGCCGCAGTACCGCTGGCCGCTCGTCTGTGAGCACGTCGGAACCGAAGTGTGGCTCAAGCACGAAAACCACACGCCAGTGGGTGCGTTCAAGCTTCGCGGAGGCCTGGTCTACTTTTCCCGGCTGGAGAAAGTGGACGGCGTGATTGCCGCGACCCGCGGCAACCATGGCCAGTCGGTGGCGTTTTGCGCGCGCCAGTACGGGATGAGTGCGACGATCGTCGTGCCTCACGGCAACAGCGTCGAGAAGAACGCGTCGATGCGCGCCCTCGGCGCCACCCTGGTCGAGCACGGACACGATTTCCAGGCCGCGCTCGAGCACGCGCAGTCGCTCGCAACAGGCGACCGGCTTCACATGGTCCCGTCTTTCCATCCCCTGCTCGTCGCCGGCGTAGCGAGCGCGAGCCTGGAGCTGTTCCGCGCGCTCCCCGACGTGCAGACGGTCTACGTGCCGATCGGCATCGGCTCGGGCATCTGCGCCGCGGTGGCGGTGCGCAACGCGCTCGGCTCCTCGGCCGAGATCGTCGGCGTCGTCTCGGCGCACGCGCGCGCGTATGCCGTTTCTTTCGCTGAGCGGCGGCCGGTCTCGGTGGAAGTCGGCACGCGCATCGCCGACGGGATGGCGGTGCGCACGCCGGACGCCGGCGCTCTGGCGCTGATCCTCAAGCACGTCGACCGGATCGTGGAAGTGACCGACGACGAGGTCGCCCAGGCGATCGCGATCCTCTTCCAGAGCACGCATAATTGCGCCGAGGGCGCCGGCGCGGCGTCCTTCGCCGCCATCCGAAAGGAGCGCGCGAGGCTCGCCGGCCGCAAGGTCGCCGCGGTGCTCTCCGGCGGCAACATCGACCGCGATGTGTTCGCCGGCGTTCTTGCCCGCCATGAATCTCGATAACCTCGTCGCCATCGACGTTCACACTCACGCCTGGAAGTCGGCGCTCCAGGTCGACGACGCGCCGAACGACACGCAGGCGGCCATGGGGCGCTACTTCCGCTACCAGCCCCAGCACCAGAGCGTTCCCGAGATGGCGGACATGTACCGCCGGCTCAAGATGGCGTTCGTGGTGTTCACCGTCGACGGCGAGAAAAGCTCGAGCCGCCGGATCACCAACGAGGAGATCGCCGAGCTCGCGCACGAGCATGCCGACGTCGCGATCCCGTTCGCGAGCGTCAACCCGCATCGCGGGGATGAAGCGGTTCGCCTGGCGAAGAAATTGATCAAAGACTATGGCGTGAGAGGATTCAAATTCCATCCGTCGGTGCAGGACTTCTACCCGAATGACCGGATGGCCTACCCGCTCTACGAGGTGATCGCCGAGGCGAAGCTGCCGGCGCTGTTTCACACCGGGCAGACCGGCGTCGGCGCCGGCACGCGCGGGGGCAGCGGCATTCGTCTCAAGTACTCGAACCCCATGCTGCTCGACGACGTCGCCGTCGATTTCCCCGACATGCCGATCGTGCTCGCGCACCCGTCGTTCCCCTGGCAGGAGGAAGCGCTCTCGGTGGCGACGCACAAGCCGCAGGTCTACATCGACCTTTCGGGCTGGTCGCCGAAGTATTTCCCGCCGATCCTGGTCCAGTACGCGAACACGCTCCTCAAGGACAAGGTCCTGTTCGGCTCGGACTACCCGGTGATGAGCCCCGAGCGCTGGATGGCGGACTTCGACAAGCTCGACATCAAGCCGGAAGTGCGGCCGCTCATCCTCAAGGAGAACGCGGCCAAGCTGCTGCGGCTTCGATAACCACTGCGGCTTCGATAATCAATCGGGCGAACGCTCGTCGAGGAAGAGCTGCACCTCGCGGAAGAGCTGCAGGCGGTTCTTCTCCATCAGCACGCTGTGCGTGCCCTCGCCGATGACCACCAGGCGCTTCGGATCGGCGTTGACCAGCTTCGGAAAGAGCGCCTGCGCCATGTAGGTCGGCGTGTCGGCGTCCCACTCTGCCAGCACGAGCATCGTCGGGACGCGGATATTCGCCGGATCGTAGAGCGCTTTGCCGGCCGACCAGTATTCGCGCGTGTCGAGCAGCACGCCGTTCGGCGCGCGCACGAAGCGCGGGCTCGCCTTGGCGCCGACCGGGTCGCTCGCGAACGTGGCGCGCACCCATTCGTCGGACCAGGCGTCGGGCATCGGCTTCTTTCCCTCCGGGATGCCGGCGGCCTTGCGCTTGAGCGCGGCCTCGACCGTGACTTGGCGGTAGGCGCCGAGCGGCGCGCCGGTGTCGGTCAGCGATTTCGTCTCGCGCAGCCAGACCGGCGCGTACAGCACCAGGCGGTTCACCTTGGCGTTGTTCTGCGAGGCATAAAGCGCGCTGATCGCCGTGCCCCACGACCAGCCGAGCACGTTCAGCTTGGCCACGCCGCGGCGCTTGAGGACGAAATCGACCGCGGTGCCGTAATCGCGCGCCGCGGTGTCGGTGCGCACGATCGGCGGGTTGCGCTCGGCCGGCTGGTCCATCTCCGGCGGGCGCGAAGACTTGCCATAGCCGCGCACGTCGACCAGATAGACGTCGTAGCCGCGGCTCGCGATGTAGTCCATCCAGGAGAGGCCATCGAGCTGCAGGTCGAACGAGGTCTCGGCGGGATAGGTCGCGCCGTGGACGAACAGCACGATGTTGTCGGCGCTGAACCGGCTCGCTCCGCGCGGATGCTTGTTGCGCACGTAGAGCTGCACGCCTGGATCGGCGCTCGGGATCATGAATTCTTCAGTGGCGAGCGCCTGGCCCGCCGGCTGCGCAGGCGCTGACTGGATGGACATGGCGGAAAGGATGAAGAACCCGGCGATCGCGGCAGTTTTCATCGGACGACCCCTTTAGAATCGCGTCACTATGGGACAAATCGGCGCCGCTGTCAGCCTCCGCATCCGTCTTCTCATCGGTGTGGTCCTCGGATGCTGCGTCGCAGTAGCGGAAGCACAGTCCTATCCTGCGCGGCCCCTGCGGATGGTCGTGCCGTTCTCGCCCGGCGGTCCGAACGACATCATCGCGCGGCTGATCGGGCAGCGGCTGAGCGAGGCGCTCGGCCAGCAGGTCGTGATCGACAACCGCCCCGGCGGGGGCGGCAACATCGGCACCGATGCGGTGGCCAAGGCGCCGGCGGACGGCTACACGCTGCTCTCGGCAGGTCCCGGGAGCCTGATCATGAATCCGGTGCTGATGAAGGTGCCTTACGAGACTGCGCGCGATTTCGCGCCGATCAGCCTGATGGCGCATGCGCCGAATGTCCTGGTGGTCCATCCATCGGTGCCCGCGAAGACGGTCAAGGAGCTGATCGCGCTGGCGCGCGCCCAGCCCGGCCGGCTCAACTACGCCTCCAGCGGTCCCGGAAGCAGCGCGCACGTCGCGGTCGCGCTATTCGCATCGATGGCGCACATCGATATTACGCACGTGCCTTACCGGGGAACCGGCCCCGGCGTGAACGACCTCGTCGGCGGGCAGGTGCAGCTCGCGATCGTCGGCATTCCACCGGTGCTGCCGCATATCAAGCAAGGCAGGCTCCGCGCCCTGGGCGTCACCGGTAAGGCGCGCTCTCCGGAGCTGCCCGACGTTCCGACCGTCGACGAGGCCGGCGTGCCGGGTTACGTCGTGAACCTGTGGTACGGGCTGCTCGCGCCCGCCGGCACGCCGGCGCCCATCCTGACCCGGCTCGCGTCCGAGGTGACCCGGATCGTGCACACGCCCGAGATGCGCGAGAAGCTCTCCGCGGCCGGCGCCGAGCCCGGCGGCGGCACGCCCGAGGACTACGCCGCGGTGATCCGCGCCGACACCGTGCTCTGGACCCGGGTCATCCGCGAGGCTGGGATCAAGGGCGAATGATGCCGATTCGCCGCGAAATCGACGAAGGCAGGGTGCCGGTGAAGGTCTATACCGAAGAGCTCGAGCCGGCCGCGCGGGCGCAGCTCGTCAACGTCTCGAAGCTGCCGATCGTGCACCATCACGTCGCGGCGATGCCCGACGTGCATCTGGGCATCGGCGCGACGGTCGGCTCGGTCATCCCCACGCTGCACGCCATCATTCCCGCGGCGGTGGGAGTCGACATCGGCTGCGGCATGATGGCGACTCGGCTTTCCCTGACCTCAAACCAGCTGGATGAGAAAGCGCTGGGAAAGGTCTTCAATCAGATCAGCCGCGACGTACCGGTCGGCTTTGCGCAGCACAAGGACCGCGACGTGCGCGATCACGCGGCGAAGCGGTTCAAGAAAAATCTTTCCGTGATCGTGCAGAAACATCCCGGGATCGAAAAACGCAGAGGCAAGAGCTCGAGCTGGGTGCACCAGCTCGGCACGCTCGGCGGCGGCAATCACTTCATCGAGGTCTGCGTCGACGAAGCCGCCCGGGTGTGGGTCATGCTGCACTCGGGGAGCCGCGGTATCGGCAACGCCATCGGCACCTACTTCATCGAGCTCGCCAGGAAGGACGCCGAGAGAAGCGAGCTTCGGCTGCCGGATCGGGATCTCGCCTACTTCCCGGAGGGCGCGCAGCACTTCGACGACTATGTCGAGGCGGTGGGTTGGGCGCAGGACTATGCGCGCGCGAACCGGGAGGAGATGATGGACCTCGTGCTGGAGGCGATGCGCCGCCACCTGCCCGGGTTCGAGGTCACGGACGCGGCGGTGAACTGCCATCACAACTATGTCGAGCGGGAGCGGCACTACGGCGAGGACGTCTGGCTCACGCGCAAGGGCGCGATCCGGGCGCGCGCCGGCGATCTCGGCATCATCCCCGGCAGCATGGGCGCGCGCAGCTACATCGTGCGCGGCAAGGGCTCGCAGGAGAGCTTCCACTCGTGCGCCCACGGCGCCGGACGCCGCATGAGCCGCAACGCGGCGCAGAAGGCCTTTTCGTTACAGGACCTCGCGGCGCAGACGGACGGAGTCATCTGCAGAAAAGACAAGGGCGTCCTGGATGAGATTCCCGGCGCCTATAAGAACATCGACGAGGTGATGGCCAACCAGGCCGACCTCGTCGACGTGGTGCACACGCTCAAGCAAGTCCTGTGCGTGAAGGGATAGCGCTCGGCAAGGTCGGCGGCGTAGGACGGCTGACGCTCGTGCTCGGCGCGATCATGGCGCTCGGCCCGCTCGCGCTCGACATGTACCTGCCGGCGCTGCCGATGCTCGAGGCCGAGTTCGCCGCCACCACGGCGCGCGTGCAGCACACCGTCTCGGCGTACCTCTTCGGCATGGCGATGGGCCAGCTCGCGATGGGGCCGCTCAGCGACCGCTTCGGCCGCAAGCCGCCGCTCCTCGGCGGGCTGTCGCTCTTCGTGCTGGCGTCGGTGGGCTGTGCGCTGGCGCAGGACATCGGCGCCTTCGTGCTGCTGCGCTTCGCGCAGGCGCTCGGCGGCTCCTCGATCATGGTGATCGTGCGCGCGGTGATCCGCGACCGCTTCGACGCCATCCAGTCGGCGCAGGTGCTCTCGCTCATGATGCTGGTGATGGGCGCGGCGCCGATCCTCGCGCCGCTCGCCGGCGGCTGGCTGCTGATCGCGGCGTCGTGGCGCTGGATCTTCTGGCTGCTCGCGGCCTACGCGCTCTTCTGCATCGCCACCGCAGTCTTCTTTCTCGACGAGTCGCACCCGGTGCACGCGCGCTCCGGCTCGGTCGGCCGCGCGCTCGCCGGCATGCTGCCGCTCGCGCGCAATCGCCTCTTCGTCGGGCCGGCGCTGGTCTTCATGTTTTCGTTCGGCGCGTTCTTCTCGTACCTGGCCGCGGCGCCGTTCGTATTCATCCAGTACTTCGGCATCCCGGCCGAGCGCTTCGGCATCTACTTCGGCGTGAACGCGTTCGGCTTCATCATGGTCTCGCAGGTGAACCGCAGGCTCGTGAGCGGGCGCGGGCCACGCAAGGTGCTTGGCTGGGGCGTGAGCATCCTGACGCTGGCAGCCGCGCTGCTCATCGGCTCGGCGCTCACCGGCGCGGGCGGGTTCGCCGCGGTGTTCGCCGCGCTCTTCTTCGTGGTGGCGAGCCTCGGTCTCATCGCCTCCAACGTCTCGGCGGTGGCGATGGCGCCCTTCGGCGACCGCGCCGGCGGCGCGGCGTCGCTCCTCGGCTTCAGCCAGGCGCTCACCGGCGTCGCGGCGAGCGCGGCGGTGGGCTGGATCTACGCCGAAGGCGCGGTTCCCATGGCGAGCGTGGTCGCGGTGTGCGCGGCGGTGGCCCTGGTGTCCCATCTGACGCTGGTCAGAAAGCGATAGGGGCGGGAAACTCTGCGGTATTCTGGGCGGTCTTATCCAGTCCTGGACCGAAAGACCCCACATGATCCTGACCCGCCGTCGCGTCCTCGCCGCGACCATGCTCATCCCGTTGGACGCCGTCGCGCAGAGCTGCGGCGTGGCCACGCCGCGCCAGACCGAAGGACCGTTCTTCACGCCGAACTCGCCCCTGCGCACCTCGCTCGTCGAAGCTGGAAGCAAGGCGCAGCGCTTCGTGGTCACGGGACGGGTGCTCTCGGCGCAGTGCAAGCCGTTCGCCAACGCACTGGTCGACGTGTGGCACGCGGACGAGGAGGGCGATTACGACAACGCGGGCTACCGCTACCGCGGCCACCAGTTCACCGACGCCGAAGGCCGCTACCGCTTCGAGACCATCGTGCCTGCGCTCTATCCCGGGCGCACGCGCCACTACCACGTGAAGATCCAGCCGAAGGGCAGCCGGCTGGTGACCAGCCAGCTCTATTTCCCCGGCGAGCCGATGAACCGCCGCGACGGGCTCTACCGTCCCGAGCTCGAGCTCAAGACGCCGAAGCCAGGCGAGGGCGCCTACGACTTCGTGGTCGAGGCCTAGCGCCGCCCGTCGTACCACATCGAGCATGCATCGCGGTTGCGCAGGGTGCGTCGGCCCGCGGTCACCATTTTCCAGACGAAGGCGAGCTGCTCGCGTGCGCTATACAGCTCGGCCTTTCGGCCGCTCGTCGCCAGCGGATGGCGGTGCAGGATGGTGAAGTGGCGCCTGGGGAAGCGCGCTTTGAGTCGGCGCGAGAAATCGATCTCCTCCGCAGCGTAGAGCGCCTCGCTGAAGCCGCCGATGGCTCGAAAGGCGGCCGCTTCGCAGAACAGAAACGACCCCGCTGCCCACCGCATCATCCTGCTCGTGAGGTTCCAGGCCGCGACCCACGCGCGCACGCCGAGCGGCGCACCGGGCAGCGTGACGGTGCAGCCGCCGCCTATGCGCTTGCCCGATTCGACCACCCCAAGCACTTCCTCGAAGAGCTGCGGACCGGGAGACGAGTCCGCGTCGACGAACAGTAACCAATCGCCTGATGCGGCTTTCGCGCCAGCGTTGCGCGCCTTGGCAATCTGGTTCACCGGCTCGAACACCACCGTGGCGCCGGCTGCACGCGCCAGATCCGCGGTGCGGTCGGTCGAGTTGTTGCGCTCAGGCGCTGCAGGTTCCGGCGATGAGGCGCTCTTCGTTGAACGCCGGAACCACGATCGACAGCTTCAATCCGCTGCTGGCGCGACGATCACGCCCTTGACGCCGTGTTTTTCCACCAGCTGCGCGACGAGGCCGGAGCGCTTCGTGTCCTCGACGAACGCGCGCAGGTATTTCGCCGCGCCGGCGCTTTTCTTGGGCACGCCGATCGACTGCTGGACCGCGGTGAAATGCCCGTCGAGCACCTTCGAGCCCGGCAGCTTCTGCGCCTCGGCGAGCAGGCCCGGCTTGAGGCCCGCGAGCGCGTCGAGCTTCTGCTCGTTGAACAGCTTCACCGAGGCCGGAATGCCCTCGGCGCGAACCAGCTGCGCGCTCTTCAGCGTGCGCGTGAGGTAGAGATCGTAGGCGCTGCGCCCGCTGACGGCGATGCGCACGCCCGGCCGGTCGACGTCGGCCAGCGAGCGCAGCGGCGATCCGGCCGGCACGAGATAGGTGGCGGGCAGCTCGAGGTAGGCGCTGCTGAACTCGATCACGCTGGCGCGCTCGGGCTCGCTGGCGATGAAGCCCGCGTCGACCGCCGCATCGCGGATCGCGTCGGCGGTCTTGCCGGCGCTGTCGAAGCTCACGTATTCCACCGGCACGCCCAGGCGCTTGGCGAGCTCGGCCGCGAGGTCGGGCGCGACGCCCTTGGGCGCGCCGTGCGGCGAGCCGGGATTCACGAGCAGGAAGTTGCTGTGATTGATGCCGACCCGAAGCTTGCCGCTCGGGGCAAGCTCGGCGCGGGCCGCGGGCGTGGCTGGCTGGCTCATGGCGGAGGCGACCGTTAGGAGGAAGAGGGCCGTGCATGCTAGCGCGCTGCGCATGATCTATGTATCCATCCCTTTCGAAACAGCAGTGTTGGGTTGCGTATCTTATTATCATGGGCGGAATGCGACGATCCTTAGAATGCGACGATCCTTAAAGTGGGCGGCGCTGATCGGCGTTTCCATGCTCGCTGGCACGAGCGCTGCGCTTGCGCAATCCGGCTATCCCTCGCGCCCGGTGCAGGTCATCGTCGGCTTTCCGGCGGGCGGCAGCGTGGACGTAATGGCGCGCCAGCTCGTCGCGGCGATTTCGGGGCAGCTCGGCCAGCCGTTCGTCGTCGTCAATCGCGACGGAATGTCCGGCACGATCGGATTCGGCGCCGTCGCCGCCGCGCGGCCGGACGGCTACACGCTCGGCGCCGGCCCGACCACGCCGATCTCGGTGGCGCCGCACCTTCTCGCCGACGTCAGGTACCGCGTCGAATCGTTCGAATACATCTGCCAGTCGTTCGAAAACGTCTTCACGATCGCGGTGCCGCTCGATTCCGCTTTCCGCTCGATGACGGACCTCGTCGCCGCGGCGCGCGCGAGCCCCGGCAAGCTCGCCTACGGGCATTCCGGCGTCGGCACGGTGCCGCACCTCTCGGTCGCCAACTTCCTCTACCGCACCGGCATCGACATCTCTGCGGTTCCCTATCGCGGTGAAGCCGCGATGGTGCCGGACCTCGTTGCCGGCCGCGTGCAGCTGGGCGCCCCGTCCGTGGCGCTCGCGGTCGGACAGAAGGTCCGCGTGCTCGCGGTGTTTGCCGACAGCCGCCATCCCGCCTTCCCGGAGGCGCCGACGTTCACGGAGCTCGGGATGCCTTCCATGCCGCCCGGCCTGAACGGCCTGGTGGCCCCGAAAGGCACGCCGCGCGAAGTGCTGGCGGTCCTCGAGCGCGCCTGCGAGCACGCCGTGCAGAGCGAGTCGTTCCGGGCCGTCGCGCAGAAGCTGAGTCAGCGAGTCGCCTACCTGAAAGGCGCGCAATTCGCGGAACGCGCGCAAGAAGACCATCGGTACAAGGGCGAGCTCATCAAGGTGCTGAAGATCCGGATCGACTAGAAGCAGCCTTCCGGGAGAAGACCTCCTCCCGGTTTAGGGCAGCAGCGCCATGAGCCAGCTGTCGATGAACTGGCCGTCTATGTACATGTGGCGTTTGCGTAGCCCCTCGGTGACGAAGCCGACGCTCTCGTAGAGGCGCTTGGCAGGCTCGTTGTCAGAGCGCACCGTGAGCTCAACGCGGGTCAATCCCTTTTCCCATGCCGCGCGCAGCGTAGCGTCCAGCAGCGCGCGGCCGACACCGTGCCCGCGGTGAGAGTCGATGACGCCCATGCCGAGGACGCCGCTGTGCCGCTGCGTGGCCCACGGCAAGAGCGCCACGTCGCACCATCCGATCACCTTGCCGTCGGCGAGCGCAACGAAGTGCGGTACGCGTCCCGCAATGTTCTGCCGCACGTACTTTTGCGTATCGGCCTCCGGCGGCGCCTCGAGCAGCGCAAGGTATTTCCGCTCGCGCGCCACGCTGTCCAGCGCCGCGCGAAAGCCGTCGATGTGCTGCTCGCGGACCGGCAGGACGACGAAGGAGGGCGGGCTCAACGGCCGTAGGGGATTTGTGCAGTTTCCTTCTGCGACGCTAGGCCGCGCGCCGCGCGCGCAGCAGCGGCTCGACCTCGCTCGCCG
>JBJMWH010000307.1:0-13892 GCA_045810245.1 Burkholderiales bacterium
GCGCCTTGCGCACGACAACGCTGAACGGCGTACCGCGCGACCAGGCGCGTCCGACAATCTCACTTATCGCACCTGCGATCAGATACGCACCGAGACCGATCCCAAGCGGCGCTGCTACAGGCCCACCGATCGTGAAGGCCAAAAGGACGAGGGTCGCTAGAAGGGCAAGTCCGAATGCGGCGTAAAGGCGCTGCAGCGTTCCCAGCAGATTGCCGCGCTTCCAGGCGAGAAGCTGGCCCACCGGCAGCAGAAGAAGAAGCGGAATCACGAGCGGGATGAAGGTCGCGTTGAAGAACGGTGCGCCGACGGAGATCTTTGCTTCCGTCAGGGCCTCGAGGGCGAGCGGATAGAGCGTGCCGATGAAGACCGTGGCACAGGCCGTGGCAAGAAAGAGATTGTTCACCACGAGGGCTCCCTCGCGGGAGATCGGAGCGAAGAGACCACCCTGCTGCAGAACCGGAGCCCGCCAGGCGTAGAGCGCGAGCGATCCCCCGATGAACACGGTCAGGATAATGAGAATGGCCACGCCGCGGGAGGGATCGACCGCGAAGGAATGAACGGATGTGAGCACGCCGGACCGCACGAGGAACGTGCCGAGAAGCGAGAGCGAAAACGTCACGATTGCCAGAAGGATGGTCCAGACCTTCAGGGCGTCGCGTTTCTCCATGACCACGGTCGAGTGGACGAGGGCCGTGCCGGCGAGCCACGGCATGAGCGATGCGTTCTCGACCGGATCCCAGAACCACCAGCCGCCCCAGCCGAGCTCGTAATAGGCCCAGAAGCTGCCGAGCGCAATGCCGAGCGTGAGGAAGACCCATGCGCACACCGTCCAGGGGCGCGCCCAGCGCGCCCACTCGGTGCCAGAGCCGGCTTCGAGCCGCCCTGCTGTCAGCGCCGCCACGGCGAAGGCGAACGCCACCGAGAAGCCGACGTAGCCCATGTAGAGGAGCGGCGGATGGAACACCATGCCGGGGTCCTGCAGCAGCGGGTTCAGGTCGCGGCCCTCGAGCGCCGGCGGCAGCAGGCGCTGGAAGGGGCTCGATGCGAAGAGCGCGAACGCGAGGAAGCCGGCGGCGATCGCGCCCATGGCGCCGAGCACGCGCGCGGCGAGTTCGTCTGGGAGCCGGTGCGAGCGCAGCGCCACGGCCACGGTCCATCCGGCGAGGATCAGTGTCCAGAGAAGCAGCGACCCCTCGTGGCCGCCCCACACCGCGGCGAGGCGGTACTCGAGCGGCAACTTGGAGTTGGAATGCTGCGCCACGTACTGGATCGAGAAATCGCCCTGCGCAAAAGACCAGGCGAGCACGCCAAACGCGAAGGCCACGAATACGAACTGCGCCTGCGCGGCGCTGCGCGCAAGAATCCGCGCCCCGGAGAAGCCGGCGCCGGCCAGGAGGAGCGCCGTGACGAAGCCGCAGGCGAGCGCGATGACGCCGAGCTCTGGAAGCATCAGCGCTGCCCGGCGCCGCGGCGCAGGTAGTCGACGATGTTGCGGCGCCTGAGCGCGAGCAGCCACGGCTCGAGGGCCAAGGCGGCTGCGCAGACGATAAAGGCGCCCCACACGTAGGCACCTTGCCCGCCCATCGCGACGAATTCGGACCAGCTTGCCCAGCTCACGCCGCCTCCGCCTCGAGGATCACACAGCGCACGCGGGCGAATGCGAGCGCGGCGCTGTACATCAAGAAGGCGGCGCCCATCATGAACACGCCCTGGAGCGGCGTCCTGCCGGCGATGTTCGGCATCGAGTAGTAGATGAGCGGCAAGTTCAACGTGCCGGCAAGCGCAAGCAGCGCGCACGCCCGCTCGGCACGGCGCGGGTCGTCGATCGCCGCGTTGAGCGCCATCGAGCCGAGGTAGAGCAAAAGGAGGATCAGCTCCGAGGTGAGGCGCGCATCCCAGACCCACCAGGCGCCCCAGGTCGGTTTGCCCCAGATCGCGCCGGTCCACAGCGCGAGGAACGTGAACATCGCGCCGGTCGGCGCAAGCGCGTGCGCAATCATGAACGCGAGGCGCGTATTGAGCGCAAGGCCGACCGCGGCCCAGAACGCCATCACGACATAGATGAACATCGACATCCAGGCCGCGGGCACGTGGACGAAGATGATGCGGTAGACCTCGCCTTGCTCGGCGTCGGTCGGCGTGACGAAAAACGCCACATAGAGGCCGGCGGTTGCGGCGAGCACCGCGCCCGCGGCCAGCCAAGGCACGAGGCGCCCCGCGAGCGAATAGAAGGTCTGCGGCGCGGCGTAACGCAGATAGGCTGCGATCGACATCGTCATTCTTGACGCGCTCTCCCTTGATCCCTTACCGCAAGTCGTATGCCATACGTGCGGCCCCCCAAACCCGCCGATTCTTCCCACTATCGGGAATACGCAGCCCGGCGAGGCTCACCGAGGAGAATCGACGCCGCGGTGCCGGCGACGATCTGGCGGCGCAGCTCTTCACGCACCTCCGCGTCGCGCACATCGATGGAATTGCGCTCATCGGTGATGAGCGCCACGCCCGGCGGCGCGACGAACGGGAATGCGCTCGCCAGCGCGCGCTGCACCCCGGCACGGGCGAGCGGGTGCACCTCGCCGAACGCGCTTTCGGCAAGCCGCGGCTCGCCGAGCGGCGCCTCGCCCGCGATCGCGATGAGATTCGCGAGCCGGCTTCCGGGCGCGCGCAGCGGATAGATGCGCACCGCGCCGAAGGTCCGCTCGAGCATGGCGAGCACCGCCGCGGCGCTGGCGCCGTCGGCGGAAGCGACCAGGTTCACCGCCACCACGCCGCGCGGGGCAAGCCGGGCCTTCACCGACGCCAGCGCCTCGGCGCTCACGAGGTGGTAGGGCGTGGTATCGCCGTTAAAGACGTCGAGGATGATGTAATCGTACTGGCCGCGATCCGAGGCGAAGAAGCGCCTCGCATCCTCGAGCGCCACCGGCAGCGCCGCCGGCAGGCCGAAGTGGCGCCGCGCCAGCTCGAGCACCGCGGGGTCGATCTCCACCGCCCGGGTGTCGATGCCATGCTCGTGCAGCCACTTCGGCACCAGTCCGGGACCGAGACCCGCGACGAGCGCCCGCGTCCCGCCGGGGCGGTGCGCGAGGGGCAGCGCCTGGAGGAGGTAGACGGTCTCGTAGGTCGACTGCAGGGTTGCGGCGTCGGCCGCGCCTTGCACAAGGCCGTCGATCAGCATTTCCCGTACGCGGAGCTCCCCGTACGAGTACTCGACCACCCGCAGCTCGCCGTAGAACCCGGCGCGCGCTTCGACCACCCGCGCTCGCGTGCCGTCGGCGAGCGCCGCCTCGATGTCGGCTCCGCCCGGCAAGGCGGCGAAGGGAGGCACGAGCAGGAGCACGCCCCAGGCTCTACGTCGATAGACGACGAAGTAGGCTGCGGCGAGCGCAAGCGCGGCCGCCGCGCAGGCCACCAGGATGCCGGTGAGGGAGAAGTGCACGAGCAGCACGTACCCGGCGAGCAGCGTGCCCGCAAGGCTGCCGAGCGTCGACCAGCAGAAGAGGCCGCCGACGGTCGCGCCCAGGCGCTGCGGATCGATCGCGAGCTGCCGCACGATCGCCGGCGACACCGCGCCGAGCAGCGCGAGTGCCGGGCCGAAGAGCACGCATGCCGCGGCGAACGCGCCCCAGCGCGGGCCGAGCGGCGCGGCCGCCACGAGCACGGCCGCCTTGAGCCACGGCACCGCGAGCACGCAGGCGCCGGCGGCCGCAAGCCAGACGAAGATGGCGCCGGGTCCGCGCATGCGGTCGGCGTAGCGCCCGCCCGCAACGTAGCCCGCGGCGAGCGCGAGCAGCGTCACCGCGATGAGCGAGGTCCAGACGAAGAGGCTCACGCCGTAGAACGCGCCGATCACGCGCGCGCCGACCACTTCCAGCGCCATGACGAGGGCGCCCGCGATTGCCGCCGTAAGAATGAGAAAAGGTTTCATTTTTCCCATTCCCACAAGGCCGCTTCGGCCTTGCGCCGGAATGGGTCTTCGCGCGGCGCGAGGTGCGCATAGGTGCGCATCGCGCCCCGCGCTGCCGGCAGATCGCCCAGCCGCTCATACGCGACGGCGAGGCCGTAATAGGCGTTGAGCTGGCGCGTGCGCAGCTCGAGCGCGCTCGCGAAGAAATCGCGCGCCGCGGCGGGCTCGCCCATGCCCAGCAGCGCAAAACCGGCGTTGACGTGCGCCTCGGGCATCGCAGGGTCGAGCTCGAGCACGCGGTGAAATGCCGTAAGCGCGTGTTCGTACTGCTTCGCGTGGAGCATCACCACGCCTTGCGAGAAGCGCTCGGCGATTTCCGGATTCGACGCCGCGCGCGGCCCTGCCCCCGGAAGCAGGGCGATGAGCATGCCGACCACGGCGATCGCGGCGACGACCACGAGCAGGCTTGTGAGGCGCAGGTCTATTCTCATATGGCGCCTTTATGCGCAGCCGTGGAGATGAATGGCACCCCGAAGAAGGTGAGGAAGGCGAGCACGAACACGCCGATGATCATCACCGCCGATGCGCGTGGCCCGACGCGGAAGGCGACGCGCGCGTGCAGGAACGCGGCGAGCGAGAGCCAGGTGAGGAACGCCCAGGTCTCGAGCGGATCCCAGGCCCAGTAGCGGCCCCAGGCGTCCTGCGCCCATACCGCGCCGCTGACGAGCATGAGGGTCTCGAACACGAAGCCGATGGCCATGAAGCGAAACGCGAGCTCCTCCAGGCCCTGTGCGGCGAGGCGCGCGAGGATCAGGCCCGAGAGGCCCACCGCGACCAAGACCGCGCCGAGGAACACCTTGCCGAGCCCGACGTGCACGTAGAGCCACAGCGTGCGGTAGGTCGGGGGAAAGTGGCCTTCGCCCGGGTGTGCGACCAGCAGCCAGCCCATCAGGATGAAGAGCACCGGCATGACGAAGGCCGCCGCCGGCCGCACCGCGGGGACGCGCCAGTAGGCGAGCGTGAAGACGAGCGTCAGGCTCCACACGTTGCTCGAGAGGATCTCGAACAGGGTGATGAAGGGCCCGTGCCCGCCCGCGACCCAGCGCGCCGCGAGCGCGGCGCCGTGCAGGCCGAGGCCGAGCGCGAGCAGGGCCAGGATCCATCGATCGGCGCGCCGCTCGAGCGCGAGCGCGACGATCGAGGTCGAGCCCGCGACGACGTAGGCGAGGAGGGCGGACCAGAGAAGCGGAGCTTCGTGCATCAGCGCGCCTCGTTCCAGGGCCGCGCGGCGAAGCGGCGCCAGAAATGCCAGCCGAGCGCAGCCGCAGCGAGCGCGCCCGCGGCGGCGAGCCACGGCAGCGTCCAGTCGAAAAACACCACGTAGCCCATCCAGGTGGTGAGCCCGTCGTAGCGCAGGCGTCCGTCGGCGAGCTCGAGCGAGGCGCCGGGCGCGAGCACGTGCACCCGTCCGTCGACGACGAGCTCGACGTCGCGCCGGGGCGGCAGGCGAAAGCCCGAGGCGCGCTCGTAATCGATGAGCTCTTCGTCGAGCGGCAAGCGGACGGTCACGCCGCGCTCGGCGCCGGGCGGCGTCCACTGCACCTGCTGCGCGAACTGCAGCACCGGATAGGGCGGCAGGTGCACGCTACCGCGCTCGGCCGGAGCGCCGGCGCGCTGCCACACGAACACCGGCGCGAAGCCCTTATTGGAGGTCGTATAAAACCGGTAGCCCTCGAGCACGAGCGGCGTCTGGTCGCCGATGATGCCGGTCTCTTCGCCGCGCACGGTTCTCCAGCGCACCACGTTGCGCGTTTCCAGGCGCTTCCACTTCGGCGCGTAGTCGATCTCGAAGCCCTCGTTCACGAATGCCGCCTGCGCGAGGCGCGGGCGGTGCAGCGGGCCCTGCTCGGCGTCGAGCAGCTCGCCGGTGAACGCCTCGCCGGTGGAGAGCTCGAGGCGGCCGTTGAGGTAGGTCAGGCGTCCCGCAGCCGCCAGCAGCACCAGAACGAGCAGGGCAACATGAAAGACCAGGAGCGGAAGCTGGGCTCTGAACTTCGGATTGACGAGGATCGCGCAGCCGAGGTTGACGGCGAGGAGCGCCATTGGCGCGACCAGGGCCGGCACCGATTGCACACGCTCGAAATAGGCCCACAGGACGCCGGCCGCGAGGAGCGCCAGCGCGGCGGCGGTGAGTTTCAGGGAGGCGAGCGCTTTCACGGCGGGTTCTGGCAGTTCTCGTTCGAGTCGCGCATCCAGTCGCGCCCCGACTGGCCGTTGCCCGGCGCGCCGGCCGAGCCGCAGCTCGTTTCGGTCCACTGGCCGCTCGGCCGGAAGGTGCGGATCTTGAGGATCGCGTTCACGTAGTACGGACCGTTGTTGTAAGGCGCGGTGGTGTTGTTGCGCACCTGCGTGCCCGGAGGCAGGCCCGCCTCGGGGCCGACGTCGTTGAGGTTCACGAGGAACGCCTTGTTCTTCCAGCCGTGCGGCACGGCGACGTGGCACCAGGTGCAGCGCATGCGCCCGATCTTGTCGGCGTGGAAGGTGTGCAGGTCGCCGCGGTCGGTGTTGAAGAACCCGGTCCGGTTGTCCGAGCGCGTGGCGTAGCTCGCATAGTCGTGGCACTTGAAGCAGGCGCCGGTCGCCTGCTCGCCCGTGCCGGTCGTTGCGCTCCACGTGCCCTTGAGAATGAAGCTGTTCGACGAGCCGTGCGGCCCCCACGGATTGCCGTTCTCGCCGCCGTTCGGCACACCGGAGTTCGGCGCGGTCACGTTGCTGCCGTGGCAGTCGCTGCAGTACATGCTCTGAGTGCCGACGGCGTTCCTCCAGGGCAGGTTGAACCGCGCGCTGATGTCGGTTCCGTTGCCGCGCACCGCGCCGCTGCGGCCGGTGTTGTCGATCACCGGGTGCCACGAGCGGTGATTGCTGGTCGCGTACGCTGCAGCCGCGCCCGAATCGCCGGTGGAGACCTCACCCTTGTGCGCAGTCGGTGCCTGCAGTTCTTTCGCGATGTTGGTGTACTGCTGCACGCCGTTGGTGCCCGCGGGCGTGCCGCCGGGATAGCCGAGGGAGGGCCGGTTGCCGCTCGGATAGAGGTTGTTGTCGCTGAAGCCGTAGTCGGAATGGCACTTGAGGCAGATCTGGTACTCGCGCGTCACGTAGGGCGCGGTCACGCTGATGTCTGCGCTCGTCCCCGGATCGCCGCGCTTCACGATGTAGCCCGAGGGCAAGCTTTGGAACGAGGCCGAGCCGTAGATCGGCTCGACGCCGAAGCCGCCCCGCAGCACGCCGGAAGCGATGTTGGTATGGATGTAGCCTGCCGTGTCGTCGTGGCGGTGCGTGCCCGCCGCGTCCGGAGCGCCGGCGATGACGCCGCCGTTGCCGGCGAAGCTGCGGAACTTCACCACGCGATGCGGGTTGTGGCAGTCGGTGCACTCGGCGTGGCGGTTGGCGAGGTTGCCCACGCCGAGCTTGACGCGCGGCTCGAGGAAATCCTTGCCGCACATGTTGGCCGCGCCGGTGCAGTCGACGAACCCCGGATCGCTGAACGTGCCGCCGATGTCGTGCACCTCGGAGCCTGCGGCCTGGTCGAGCGAGCGGATCGGCATGCGCCGCGCGAGCTGGAAGTCGCTGCGGATGTCGGGCACGCTGGTCGCCGGCGTGACGGCGCTCTGCGCTGGGGTGGTATGGCAGGCGTAGCAGGTCTCCTCGAGCGCGGCGGCACCCCCCGCCTTCGGTACGGCGAGACTGTCGGTGCCTTCGCGAAGAAGCCGTCTTGCTCCCTGGACGGTATGCGTGTCGTGGCAGTTCAGACAGGCGGCCTTCCATACCGGCAGGCTCGCCGGGAATTCGCGCTGCGTCGCGGCCGTCGCGGTATAGGTCTGCGTCGCCACCAGCGGATTGGCGTGCGCCGAATAGGCCCAGGTGCCGCTCGCAAGGTTCTTGTCGTGGCAGCCGAGGCACACGATGTCGTTCGCCTGCGTGAAGTTGGCGCTCGGCGGCGCCTCCTGGAACCGGTTGGCGCGCAGGAACTTCTGGTTGCCTTTGGTCTCGTCGGTCTCCCGGATATGCGGATCGTGGCAGCTCGCGCACTGGATCTGCCCCGTGCCGCCGGTGCCGGTCGGCTCGAGCGGCAGGAGCGGCCGGTATCCGGAAGCACGCACGCCCACCACCGCGCCGGTGCCCGGCGGCCATTTCTGCGCCGCGTCCACCGGGCGCAGCTCGCCGTCGCGCGTGGCGAGGGTGTTGGTGAAGTTGAGCGAGATCGGGTGGTCGTTGGTGAGGTCGGTGCCGAGGCTGCGGGTGAAGCCAGTGGTGGTGCCGGCGCCCGGCGCCATGACGCCGCCGAGGCCGGTGCCCGAAAGCGCGATGCTCTGGTTGATCCTGCCGTCGAGGACGTTGACGTTGCCGATGGCAAGCGTACCGTCGTGGCACGAGAGGCACAGCTTCGAGCTCCCGCCCGGCTGCTCGAGCGAGCCCTGGATCGCATTGGCATCGAGCGACGAGGAGGTGTAGGCCGTGTAGGTCTGGCTCGAGAGCTGGCGGTTCCAGAGCGGCGTCACGCCCTGCGTCGCGCCGTGCGGCGTGTGGCAGAACACGCACACCTGCGTCTCGGTGGTCGCCTTGAGGGTGCCTGGACCGGTGGCGGACAGGTTGTGCTTGGTATTGCGTACGTCTGCAATGCGGTCCGCAAAAACCGTCGCGGGGAAGGCGAGAAACATGCCCATCAAGAGCGAGCAGGCGCTATTGCTCACCTTCGGCTCCCCCGCCGAGATGCTGGAACAGCACTACGCGGCCGTTGAACATGTCCGCCACGAACACGCGGTTGAGATGGTCGGTCCACACGCCCGCCGGCAGATAGAACCTGCCGCTGTCCGCGCCGAGGCCACCGATGCCCATGAGGAAGCGGCCGAGGCGGTCGAACACCAGGAGATGGTCGTAGTAGGACTCGACCACGTACACGTTGCGCTCGCTGTCGAGCGCGATGCCCTTGGGCCGGACCAGATTTCCTACGTAGAGGCCGCGCACGCCGAAGCTGCGGCGCATCTTGCCGCTCGCGGCGTCGAGCACCTGGATGCGGCTGTTCATCGTGTCGGTGACGTAGAGCTCGCCGTCGGCAAGCGCGAGATGGGTCGGATAGTTGAATTCGCCATCGCCCTCGCCGCGCGCGCCGAGCACGCGCTTCAGATTTCCCGAGAGGTCGAGCACTTTGATGTCGTGTGAGCCGGTGTCGGCGACGTAGAGCTCGCCGCGCTCGGCGTCGAGCGCCAGGCCGGTGGGACGCTTGAGAAGCCCACGGCCGAGCGCGCGCTGCGGCGTTCCGTCGGCGCCGAGGCGCGCCACGATGCCCAGCTCCGCGTCGGTGACGTAGGCAAGGCCGTTCGCGACCGCGAGCGCCACCGGTGCGCCAAAGTTGGCGAGGCCTTCGGCTTTCTCCCACACGTCGAGCTTTCCGGCGACCGGGTCGAACACCATCACGGCCTGCCGGCTCGCGTCGGTGACATAGATGCGTCCGGCGCGGTCCACCGTGCCCGACTGCGGCCGCTGCAGCTCGAGGGGCTTCGACTCGCCGACGACCAGGCCGACGATTGCCCGCAACAGGCCCTTCAGCCCCTCGGCCGCACCGGCGCCCGGGGAGCGGAAGTTCGCCTCGCCGACGAGCTGCCCGGCGTACATGTAGCGCGGCACCTCGGGCTCGGGCGGCCACATGAGGCGCTTGCCCTCGGGCGCGTCCTGCACGCCGTAGCGCAGGACCGCGGGTTCTTGCGTAGCGCAGCCAAAGGCAAAAACTGAAATGAAAAGGATGACGAAGCCGCGCGTCATGGCTGCGCCTTTCGCGGCGGCTGCACGCGCAGCATCCTCACCTGCGAGCCCGGCGCATCGGCGACGTAGAGCCAGCCATCGGCATAGGCGAGGTCGGTGGCTTCGAGCAATCCGAGGCCCGCGTAGGGGACGGTTTCTTCGAGGACGCCGTCCCGGAACGCCTTGATGGCGCGATCACCGCCGTCGGCGACGAAGAGCCGCCCGAAGCGGTCGGCCGCGATGCGCTCGGGCCGTACAAGGCGCTCCTGGCCGAAGGTTCCGAGCACCCGGCCGTCGAACGCGAGTCGCGCGATGCAGCGGCAACGCCCATCGAGCGCATAGAGCGCCTCCGGCGCCGCCGTGAGCGCGTCGAATGAGGCGAGTTGGTTGCGCGGCTCGCCGTAGAGCGGAAGCAGCTCGGAGGATGCGCCGAGCGGGCGGAACGCGACGAGCTGGCGGTTGAGCGCGTCGACGCCGAGGATGCGGCCGCGGGTGTGATCGAGCGCCAGGTCGCGCAGGCTGGCGATGGTCGGATCGGTGGGAAAGCTCTGCAGCAGGCGGCCGTCGCGTGCGAAGCGCTGCAGGCGCCGGCTGGCCGGGTCGAGGACGTAGAGCGAGCCGTCGACGTCGGCCGCGAGGCGTGTTCCCGGCTGCACGCCGCGCGGGCCGAACGGCGTGAGCCGGTTCGCCACCTGGTCGACGCGCAGCAACAGGCCGAGGCCGGTGTCGGCGACATACACGTCCGGTCCCATCGCGGCGACCGCCACCGGGCCCCGCAGCGCCGTGAACGGACCAGCCACACCGACGCGCGTCGCGTCGCCGAGGAGGCCGCCGCGGATGACTGGCCCTGGTGTGAGGGACGAGTAATGCGCCGGCGCGCGCGGGGTGCTCTCACACCCTCCACATGCGAGAAAAACCGCGATCCATAGTGTGGTGAGGAAGCGGCTTACCATCGCCCCGGTCCCGAGGTTTGGTGCCCGCCGTAGACGCGGCTCGCCAGGCCGGGCTTGCCGGAATGGCAGAGGTCGCAGCGCTCCGCGCTCCAGGCGATCTCGCCGTTGTGGCACATGCCGCAGAACTTGCCCTCCGAAATGTCGGCCATGAGGACGTCGTTGGCGCCGGCGCGCATCTTGAAGCCGAGCTCGCTGTGGCACACGCGGCACTGGTAGCGGATGCGGTGGAACCAGTGCGGAAACACCACCGGCCGCACGCCGCCGGCGTCGGAGCGCTTGTTGATCACCACGTCGCCGTATTCCGCGCGCGCCGCGCCGGGCGCAGCGAGCGCAGCGGCGAGCGCCATGCTGGCGAGCGCGCCGCGCCAGGCGCTCACTTCGCCGCCCTCGCCGTGTTGTGGCAGCGCGCGCACTCGGTGAGCGGAAACGACACCGCGCCGTGGCACACGCCGCACTGCTCGCCCTCCAGGATCTGGAACATGGACAGGCGGTTGGCGCCGGCCTGCGACTTGAACAGGTGCTCGTGGCAGTTCGAGCAGTCGAGCCACTGGGTGTGCGAGCGGTGCGGAAAGCGCACGATCGGCATCCCGCCGCGCAGGTTGAGCAGGATGTCGTCCTCGCGCAGGCGCACCGGGGCGTCGGCATCGAGCTTCGCGCGCGGGGTGATCACGCGCTCGTTCAGCGCGCGCATCCAGTCGACGCGGTTGCCGGCGTTGTCGCGCGGCAGGCTCGAGAGCGCCTGCGACGGCTCCTGCAGCTGCTTGAGCGCCGGGTTCTCCGGATCGTGCACCTGGTCGCGGGCGAGCGGCGTCCACTGCGCCGCGCTCGCCGCGGAGATGAGGCACAGGACCACGCCCCACAGGACGCTAGCCCGGGATGTAGACGCCGGCGCCACGGATCGCCTTGACGAGCTCGCCGGTGGAATCCTCCAGGAGGCGCACTGCGGCCGCGTGCTCGCCGCGGCGCGCCGCCGCCTCGGCTTGGGCGCGAAGCTCGCGCGCACGCTGCGCCGAGGCGCCGACCGCGGCCTGGCCGGCCTGGGTCCGGCTGTCCAGCAGCACGCGCAGGAGCATCTGGTGCGTGTCGTTGCGATCCACTTCGTAGCGGTATTCGTCCTCCTTGGTCTCGAAGCTGAGCGAGCGCACCAGCGTGTCGCCGCCGCGCATCGAGCCAAGCGAGGCCTTCGAGATGAGGTAGGCCTCCTCGAGCTGGGCGCGGGCGGCGTCCATGCGTCCGGCGCCGCGCGTCTCGAGCGCCGCGGCGAGCCGCTCCTCGGCGCTGCGCAGGGCGTCGGCGCCGGTCTTCTTCTCCGCGCTCACGCGCTTCTGCGCGGCGATGAGCGCGCGCGTGCTTTCAAGCCGGCGCTCGAAGTCGACCTTGGCCTGGTCGGCGAGCCGTCCGGCCGGCGCCGCCAGGCGCACCGCCTGCATCATCTGCTGGCGCGCCTCCGCGAGCTGGCGCTCCGCGAGCGCAGCGTCGCCCGAGGCGTTCGCGCCGCGCGCTGCCTGCAGGGCCTCGCGTGCGCGGGTCCGCGCTGCGCGTGCTTCTGGAGAGGGGCTCGCCTCCACCTCGCGCGCCGCGGAGGAGCGCTCGATCAGCGTCTCGAGCGACGCAAGCCGCGGCTCGATCGCGCCTTGAGCAAGGACCTGTGCGCCGCAGCTGAGACAGGCGGCGAGAACAATCCAGCGGCGGCGCCTCACGGGGCCTCCTCGGATAACGCAAGCCCGGCGGCGCCGAGCGCGCGCTGCAGCTGCGCGGTGGCGTCGCGCACGCTCTCGAGCGCGGCACGCCAGTCGCCCTGTCCCGCCTGGCGCTCGGCCCGAGCCGCGAGCGCCTCGCCGGAATCGACGTGACGCTGGACCAGCGTTCGAGCTGCCGGTCCGGGCCGCAGCTCGTTCAGCGCGGCCGGCACCAGCGCCGCGTACGCGCGCTGGCGCGCCTTCTCGAAGCCGAACTCCTCCTGCGGTCCGGAGAAGCTCGGCGCGTAGCTCACCGTGAGCGCGCCCAGCGCCTGCGTGAGGGCATGGGTCATGGCCTGCTCGGCCATCGCCAGAACGCGCACCGCCTCCTGCGGAGCTGCACCTTGGAGACCTCGGGCCTGCGACAGCGCCAGGTCCACTTCAGCGATCAGGGTGCCATGGGGATCTTCAGCCTGCGCCGCGTAGCGCAGATAAGTCTCGCGCATCGTCTGCACGCTTGAGAGGAGTGCCGCGTAGCGCGCGCCGCCGTCGACCGGCCGCCGCGCGAGCTGCAGCGAGCGGATGGCCTCGTTCAGGCGCGCCTCGGCCGCGTGCTCCTCCCCGCGATCCAGATGATCGAGCGCGCGCAAATACATCGCCGCCGCATTGTCGGTAGCGGCGGCGGGCGGCGAAGCTTCGAGCAGGCGCTTCGTGAAGAGCACCTTCTGCATGAGCTCGGGCCGCGGCGCGCTTTGGGCCCACGCCGCGGCGCATGCCGCGAGCGCCGAGGCCACCAGCGCAGCGCGCATCACGGGCGCGCTCCGGTCGCGGCGGCCGATCCGCCGAGGTCCTTCTTTTTCGAGTGGCAAAGGCGGCACTCCGAAACCGGGAAGGCGACCTTGCCGTGGCACACGCCGCATTTCTCGCCGAGCAGGATCGAGGCCATGCTGATCTGGTTGGCGCCCTTCTGCGGAATGAAGATCGCGGGATGGCAGTTGGAGCAGTCGAGCCACTCGGTGTGCTGCTTGTGCGGATACACCACGTCGGGCATCGACCCCTTCACCTCGCGCACGATGTTGAAGTCGAGCACCAGGCCCGTGGCCTTGGGATCGGCGCGGTCCCAGCGCGGGGCGATGCGCTTCTCCTCGAGCGCGGCGACCCAGTTGATGCGGTTCCCGGCGCTGGCACGCGGCAGGTTCTCGAAGGCGCTGCGCGGCGCCTGGAGCTCGCGCGTGCCGTCGTTCTTCGGATCGTGGATCCCGTCTTCGGTCGGCGGCGGGTTCTGGCGCGAAGCCGGGCGCATCAGCCGGTTGAAGGCGTTGGCCTGCGCCGCAGGCTGCGCGGCCGCAATGGGCTTATCGACCGGAGCGGACTTCTCCGCCGGCGCGGCAGCGGGCTTGACCGCGGCTGGAGCGGCCGCGGCTGGAGCGGGCTTCGGCGCGGCAGCCGCGGCCATCATGTAATCCACCGCCGCTTTGACGTCGGCGTCAGAGAGCGACATGTTTCCGCCGTGCGGCGGCATCGCGCCTTTACCTTTGAGCGCGCTTTCGTAAAGCG
>JBJMWH010000308.1:0-9272 GCA_045810245.1 Burkholderiales bacterium
AGGTCGTCAAGGTCGACGGCTCGAGCACCGTGTTTCCGATCACCGAAGCGGTTGCGGAAGAGTTCCAAAAGGCAAAAAAGCAGCAGGTCAAGGTGACCGTCGGAATCTCCGGCACCGGCGGCGGATTCAAGAAGTTCTGCCGCGGCGAGACCGACATCTCCGATGCGTCGCGCCCGATCCTCAAGGCCGAGATGGCCGACTGCGCGAAGGCGGGCATCGAGTACTACGAGCTGCCGGTGGCGTTCGACGCGCTCACTGTGGTGATCAATCCGAAGAACAGCTTCATCAAGCAGCTCACCGTCGCCGAGATGAAGAAGATGTGGGAGCCGGCGGCGCAGGGCAAGGTGACCCGCTGGAACCAGGTGAATCCGCAGTGGCCGGACCAGCCGATGAAGCTGTTCGGGCCGGGCGCGGATTCCGGCACCTTCGATTACTTCACCGAAGCGGTCGTGGGCAAGTCCAAGTCCTCGCGCGGCGATTTCACGGCATCCGAGGACGACAACGTCCTGGTGCAGGGGGTCGCGCGCGACGTGAACGGGCTGGGCTACTTCGGCTTCGCTTACTACGTGGAGAACAAGGACAAGCTGAAGGCGGTGCCGATCGTGAACGACAAGGGCCAGGCGGTCGAGCCGTCGATGGAAGCGGTGGAGAAGGGCATCTACTCCCCGCTTTCGCGCCCGATCTTCATCTATGTCAACGCCAAGTCGCTCGCCAAGCCCGAGGTGAGGGAGTTCGTCGAGTACTACATGAAGAACGGCGGCGAGCTTTCGAGGGAAGTGAAGTATGTTCCGCTACCTGATTCGGCCTACAAGAGCGCCCTCGAGCACGTGCACCAAGGCAAGAAGGGCACCAAGTTCGGTGGGGTCGCCGAGGTCGGAATCACCATCGAAGAGCTGCTTCGGCGCGAAGGCAAGCTGTAGCTTCCGCGCCCCAGGCAGGCGTTGCACAGCGCGATTTCACGGGAGCGCCCCGTGAAATCGCCCGTTTCCCTCTACAATCGGAGCTATCCAAGTTGTCGGCCGTCGCTCCGGGGCAAGCTACGTCCACCGTCCTGCAAGGATCTGACAGCCTGCGTCTGAGCAGGCGGCGCTCGCGCGTAGTGCGCGAACGCGTGATCGAGAGCGCTCTCTTCCTGGCGGCGCTGGTCTCGGTCTTCACCACGGTCGGCATCGTGTACATCCTGGTGAAGGAGTCGGTGGTCTTCTTCCAGCATGTGTCGCTCGTCTCGTTCCTGACGGACCGGCAGTGGACGCCGCTTTTCGACGACGCGCATTTCGGCATCATGGTGCTCCTCTCGGGCACCCTGACGAGCTCTGCCGTGGCGCTCATGATCGCCATCCCCCTCGGCACCGTCATCGCGATCTATCTGTCCGAGTTTGCGCCGTTCAAGCTGCGCGAGGTCGCGAAGCCGTTCCTCGAGCTGCTCGGCGGCGTGCCCACGATCGTGTACGGCTATTTCGCGCTGGTCTTCGTGACTCCGCTCCTGCAGCGAATCTATCCCGACCTGCCCGGGTTCAACCTGCTGGCGGCGGGAATCGTGATGGGCATCATGATCATTCCCTACGTGAGCTCGATCTCGGAGGACGCGATGCGCGCCGTGCCCATGAGCTTGCGGGAGGGCTCGTACGCCATGGGGGCGACGCGCTTCCAGACCGCGACGCGCGTGGTGGTGCCGGCCGCTTTCTCGGGCATCGCCTCGGCGTACATCCTCGGCATCTCCCGGGCCGTGGGCGAGACCATGATCCTCGCGATCGCCGCGGGCATGCAGCCCAACCTCACCTTCAACCCGCTCGAGCCCGCGGCGACGATCACCGCCTACATCGTGCAGGTGGCGCTCGGCGACCTGCCGCACGGCTCGGTCGGCTACCAGACGATCTTCGCCGCCGGTCTCACGCTGATGCTGTTCACGCTGGCGTGCAACATCGCGGGCCATGCCTTGCGCAAGCGCTTCCGTGAAAGTTACTGAGCTCAGAGCGCTGATCCGGCGCCGCAAGCGCTGGGACACGGTCTTCATGCTCGTCGGCGTGCTCGCGCTGATGATCGGCGTGCTGACCTTCGCCGCCCTCTTCGCCAACATGGCGCTCGACGGCATCGGGCGGCTGTCGTGGGATTTCTTCACCAACTTCCCGTCCCGCCGGCCGGCGCAGGCGGGCATCCTCTCGGCGTGGGTCGGCTCCACCCTGGTGATGCTGACGACGGCGTTTTTCGCGGTGCCGCTCGGCGTCGCCTCGGGCATCTACCTCGAGGAGTACGCGGCGAAGAGCTGGGTCACCGACATCATCGAGATCAACATCACCAACCTCGCCGGCGTGCCTTCGATCGTCTACGGCCTGCTCGCGCTGGGGCTTTTCGTCTACCAGTTCGGCCTCGGTCAGTCGATTCTGGCCGCCGGGCTGACGCTGGCGCTTCTCATCCTGCCGGTGGTGATCGTGGCCACGCGCGAGGCGATCCGCTCGATTCCGCAGGGCATCCGCGAGGGCGCCTACGCGCTCGGCGCGACGCAGTGGCAGGTGTCGAAGGACCACATCATTCCGTACTCGATGCCCGGCATTCTCACCGGCGTGATCATCGGCATGGCGCGCGCGATTGGCGAGACCGCGCCGATCATCACGATCGGCGCGCTCACCTTCATCGCGTTCCTGCCTCCGGCGCCGCTCAAGGCCGAAGCGCCGTTCGTGTCGTTCGATTGGCTCTTTTCCCCATTCACGGTGATGCCGATCCAGATGTTCAACTGGACCTCGCGGCCGGAGGCGGCGTTCCACCAGAACGCCGCGGCCGCCGGCTTCGTGCTGGTGCTGATGACGCTCGCGATGAATGCCCTCGCCATCTGGCTGCGCTACCGGTTGAGAAAGGGCATCAAGTGGTAATCCACGACCGCCCGAAGGCCGAAGTCAGGAATCTCTCCTTCTATTACGGCGACTTCAACGCGCTCAAGAACATCAGCATGCCGGTGCACGAAAAGCGGGTGACCGCGCTGATCGGCCCCTCGGGCTGCGGCAAGTCGACATTCCTGCGCAGCTTCAACCGCATGCACGACCTCTACGCGGGCAACCGCTACGAGGGCGAGATCCGCATCTTTCCGGACGACGTGAACGTGCTGGCGCCGAGCGTGGATCCGATCGAGGTGCGCATGCGCATCTCGATGGTGTTCCAGAAGCCCAATCCGTTTCCCAAGTCGATCTACGAGAACGCGGCCTACGGGCTGCGGGTACGCGGCGAAAGCCGGCGCGTCGCCCTGAACGACAAGGTCGAGGAGGCGCTCAGGAACGCGGCGCTCTGGGACGAAGTCAAGGACCGGCTGGACGAGCCGGCATTCAAGCTCTCCGGCGGCCAGCAGCAGCGTCTGTGCATCGCGCGGGCGCTCGCCACGGATCCGGAGATGCTGCTGTTCGACGAGCCCACCTCGGCGCTCGACCCGATCGCGACCGCCTCGATCGAGGAGCTGATTCACGACCTGAAGACCAAGGTCACCATCGTTATCGTCACGCACAACATGCAGCAGGCGGCGCGCGTGTCCGACTTCACCGCCTATATGTACCTGGGCGAGATGATCGAGTTCGGCATTACCGACGAGCTGTTCATCAAGCCGAAGATGAAGCAGACCGAGGACTACATCACCGGCAGATTCGGCTGAACGGCCCGGCCGAGCCGGGGCGTTCTAGAACATCTCTAAAACGTCTGTGTGAAGCGACGGACGGGTATTTGTCCGGCGGGCGATTTTGGCTACGATTTTCGCCATGGACGTGCTCCTGGTAGACGATCACCCCATCGTTCACGAAACGCTGCGCGCGATGGTCCGCTCGCTGCGTCCCGCGGCGGACTTCCACAGCCAATTCGACCTGGACGCGGGCCTGTCCGAGGCGCGGCGGCTGGAGCGGCTCGAGCTCGTGCTGCTCGACCTCGGACTGCCGGGGTGCTCCGGCATGGAGGCGCTCGTCAGGTTTCGCAAGGCCGTGCCGGAAGCGCGCGTGGTGGTGATCTCAGCCGACGAGGACGATGAGCGCGTACGCGAAGCGCTGACCGAGGGCGCGGCAAGTTACGTGCCGAAAACCCTGCGGCCCAAAGCCATGGTCGATGCGCTGCGGACCATCCTCGACGGGGGTATGTACCGGCCGCCGGCGAGCCCCGAGCGCTAGCGGACTGAGAAAAAGTTCACAAAACGGGGTGCGTCGTTTGCTGAACCGCGACCCGTTTGTCTCTGGCGCGGCGGTTTCCGGGGTAGGATTTTCCTTGCCATGGACGTGCTACTCGTCGACGACCATCCGATTCTCCACGAGACGTTGCGCGCGGTGGTGGGATCGGTCGCGCCGCAGGCGCAGTTCCACGGCGAAACCAGCCTCGGCGGCGGCATCTCCAAGGCGCGCCAGCTGAAGGACCTGCAACTGGTGCTGCTCGATCTCATGCTGCCGGGCTGCAGCGGCATCGACGCCCTGGTCCAGTTCCTCAAGGTGCTGCCGCGCCTTCGCATCCTGGTCGTCTCGGCGACCGAGGATTCCGACAGCGTGCGCGCGGCGCTCGACGCGGGCGCGGTCGGGTATCTGCCCAAGACTTCGAATCCCAAGGTGATCGCTGATGTGCTGCAGACCGTACTGCAGGGGGGAACCTACGTGCCGCCGCAAGCCTTGGGCGCGGTGCCGCATGTCAAGATCACCGCAACGCTTGCCGACCTCGGCATCACCGAGCGCCAGGCGGATGTGCTGAAGCTCGTCACCAAGGGCCTTTCGAACAGCGAGATCGCGCGCCAGCTCAGCATCGCGGAGAACACCGTGAAGCAGCACGCGCACGCAGCCTACCGCGCGCTGGGCGTTTCCTCGCGCACCGAGGCCATGGTGGCGCTCGCCCGAATCGGCATCAAGGACGACTAGTTGTCTGCTTGACCCCGGTGGCCGCTCCGGGGTCGTGAGTCCCGAGGAATGAGACCAGGTCGGCGACGTCGCTCGAGGCCAGGCGCAGGTTGGGCATGCGGACTTCCCTGTATCGCTTGAAGAGCTCGGCCGCAATAGGATCGCCGGCGGCGAGTAGCGCGTCGGGCTCGGCGATATAGCGCGTAACCCAGGCGCGGGTGCGCCGCCCCGTGATGCCCCCGAGGTCGGGGCCCACGCCGTCGCCCTGGCCCAGGGTGTGGCAGCTGCTGCACTTGCTCTGGAACAGGCGCTGCCCGTTCGGCACCACGACAGGGCGGGCGTCGGCGTAGCTCTTCTCGGGCGCCGTTTCCCTCCAGCCGAAGAAGGTCGCCATGCGCGCGGTCAGAAAGCCCGGGTTGTCGACCGCGGAATTGCGCTGCCATTGTCCATTGGGCTCGTCGCCCAGCAGGAGCTGCGCGGCGTGATGGCTGTTGGTGGCCGCGTCGCGCTCTCGCAGCAGGCCGAGCTTCTTCCCCAGCAGGCGGATGTCGTCGGGCTTGCCGGTGAGGAAGAGCCAGTCGGCGCCGAACTTCGCGGCGTAGGCCTTGAGCACCGCCGGGGTGTCGCGCTTCGGATCCATGCTGATCGAATAGAAGACGACGTCGCGGCCGGCGCGCTCGCCGAGAAGCTTGTAAGCCCGCACCAGGCTCGCGGTCTCGAGCGGGCAGACTTCGGTGCACTCGGTGTACATGAAGTTGATCGCGACCGATTTGCCCTTGATGAGGTCGTCGTAGAACCGTACGGTTTTTCCGTCCTGCGTGGTGAGCGGGACGTTGGGAAAGTAGTTGGCGCCCCAGCGATTGGCCGCGGCTGCGGGGCTTGGCGTCTGCGCCGCGTCCTGCGCGTGCGATGCGCCGCCATGACCGCGCGCCGTTCCAGCGCTTGCAAGCAGTGCGGCGATCGCAATGCTCGCCGCGCAGTTCTTCCAATTCATCGTGCTCCCCTTCCAATTTGCACGCAAAACCCGGCGGGCCCTTCTTGAGGGCGGCCCGCCGGTCCTTTCTCGCTCGCCCTGCTACAGCGGGGACGAGTTAATGCTGCCTATGGCGCCGTTGACCGCGCCGGTAGCCGAATCGACGTTGAAGCTGAACGTCGCCTGGCCGCTCCGCGCTCCCGCGGTGCCCATCGTGCCGCTCTTGTAGAACGGGAAGGTGATGTCGACGGCGTACGAGGGCACGAGCCGCTTCTGCACGATCTCCGGACCGGAAATCACGTACTTCGTGCGCGTCGACGATCCCACACCCGATACGCCGGTCAGGTCGATCGATACCACCAGGCTGGGCGAGCCGAAGTCGGGATCCGGCGCAAGCCGGGTGCCGATCTTCGCCGTGCCCGAGAACGAGACGCTTTCGGGCGAGCCGCTCACGATGCCGCTCACCGATACTACGCTCGTGTTCCATGGGCGCATGACCGCCGACGGCGCCAGCATGGCCGCCGTCATGTCAGTCTGCGCGGCCGTCGCGCTGACCTGCGCCGGCGCCTGTGCCACCCAGAGCGCGCCGCCTGCCACCGCCGCGGCCATCGCGAGGGCGCTGCCCTTCAACAACGCTCGATGAACTTTCATGATTCCTCCTAGGCGATCGGAAGGACGACGGTGTCGCGGAAGGTCACGCCCTGAGGCCGCGGGATGGGCGTCGGCAGCGGCCGCAGGAACGGGGCTCCGCCGTCGTCGATCTCCCAGCGCATCAGCATGGCATGGTCCTCGTGCACCGTGTTGTGGCAGTGCTGCATGAACATCCCCTGCCAGTCGCGGAACTGCATGGTGAGCTTGAGCTCGCCGCCGGGCCGCAGCCGGTAGACGTCCTTGCGCCCGCGCTCCCACGCCGGCACGTTGGCGAGGCTGCCGTCGCGCGACAGGATCTGCCCCTCCTCGAAGTGGATGTGCACCGGGTGATCCCAGCCGCCGCCGCCGTTTCTCAGCGTCCAGATCTCCCGCTTGAGGCCCTTGGCGAGGCTGCCCTGGCTCGGCGCCGCGGTGAGGCGGCTGTAGGCCGCCGCCAGCATGTCGCCGCCGTTCGACTTGATGCCCCATTCGCCCTCGCTCGCCGTGCCGTCCCCGGTGGGGATCGGCTGGTTCGCGCCGCGGCCGAACTCGAAGAGGCGCTCGCGCACCACCGGGATCTTGGAGAGATCCGGATTCGGGATGAGGACCGGGGGGACCTGGCTCACGTCCGGCTTGGCCGGATCGCGCACGATGCGGAACTCGAGGAATGCGCCGACGCCCGGGTCGGGGGAGGCACCCGAGAGCGCCTCGCCGATCGAGAGGAACTTCGACGGCAGCCGGCCGCTGTCGTGCTCCGCGAGGTTCACCATCTGCACCCGCTGATTGACGCTGTAGCGCGAGAAGTCGATGACGATGTCGTAGCGTTCCGCGATGCCGATCTCGTCGAGCTGGGTGAGCGTCACCGGCGCCGGCAGCAGGTTGCCGTCGTTGCCGATCTGGATCATCGGCGACCCATCCGACAGGGCGATCTTGTAGAAGCGCGCCACCGAGCCGTTGAGGATGCGGAAGCGGTACTTGCGGCGCTCGACTTCGAAGTACGGCTTGTAGGTGAGGTTCGTCGTCACCACGTCGCCGAGGAAGCCGTCGCGGTCGAAGATGTCGAACACCAGCTGCCCGCTCTGATCGAACGCCTTGTCGGCGAGCATCAGGTTGACGTCGTACTCGAGGTTGCCGTAGTCCTTCGCGGTGCCGCTCGGCAGGCGCAGGTTGACGCCGTCGTTGATGGCCTCGTTGCCGCGGTCCAGGCCGCTGTAGATGTTGCTCATCGCGGCGTTGCCCTTGTACACGTTCTCGGCGGTGTGCTCGAACATGTGGTCGTGAAACCAGTGCGTGCTCATGGTCTCGTGCCAGTCGCCGGGGATCTTGATGAGACCGCCCGAGCCGTTCGGCGTGCTCGCCATCTTGTCCGTCGCCGCGGTATTGAAGCTGAAATGCCCCGCAAGCACCCACGGCCAGTGGTAGTCGTAGTACTGGCCGGGAAAGAAGAACGCGCCGGTAAAGCCGTCGTTCTCCGCGCCGTGGTGGCCGTTGTGCTCGTGCGTCGAGATCGTGTGCCGGCCGAAGCCGTTGTTCTGCGCGATGTTGAACGGCAGCCGGTTGTGATGGCGCAGCAGCACCGGCTCGCCGTAGCGGTTGATGGCGAGCTTGGGCGGAATGGTCCCGTTGAAGGTCCACACCGAGTTCGGGTTCTGGGTCGGGAATCCGGGATGGAACTTGAGGTCGAACTGCATGCCCGCGGGGATACCCGAGTTGAACTGCGCGGCCACGCCCGGGTTGTAGCTCGTGTTCCGCTTGGCGCCCTCCTGCGTCACGTCGAAGCCGATCTGCGGCAGGAACTGGTCCCAGCGCTGGTGCGCCCAGATTTCGCCCGGCGGGCGGCCTTCGATCGGGCCTTGGTCGCCGGCGATCACCCCGGGCAGGGCCGAATTGAGCGGCTGCAGCTTCTGGTTCGACAGCCGCTGGGGCGCCGGCGTGTTGAACTGCCATGTGCGGGTCAACGGGTTCGCATACCGCGGCAGCAAGTCGAAGCGCGGCATCGGGGTGCTGAACGGCTTCACGCCGAACAGCGGACTGGGCGGAAAGCCGGTCGGGATGTTGCCGTCGGCGTAGGCGCTGCGCACGAACGGATTTAGCCCGTGCTTCCATGCGAGCGCGCCCGCGCCCGTGATCAATCCCCACTTCAGCAGATCGCGCCGCGAGATCTGCCCGATCGAGCGGGCCTGCACGATCTCGAGTCGGTTCCTGCGCGCGTTCTCTGCTTCTCTCAGCCTGCCCTTCGACGGCCTCCTAGGTAACCACATGCGACAACCCTCCTCCACTGGTACTGGTTGAAGAGACGAACGACTAGGGAAGTGCAGATAGGCGAGAGAGGGACTAGGGCGAAACCACGCGACCGGCGAGCGGGCAGCATTGGCCTTTCCTCCTCTGCGTTTCTTGATACGCGGCTCGCGGGGCCCCCGCCCTTTGGTCGCCACGTTGACTTGCATCAACTATACGAAGAACTTGCTCGCGGCTCTTCGTGTGTTTCAAAAAAAATCACGCTGTCCTTTTTTGAACGACAACGCTCTTGAGTTCTTCTGCGGCCGCGGTATACAGCGCTGTCATCGAATGGATTCCCGCGGCTGCGACAGAGTGACGCAGCCGTTTCGTTCCGCGAGTTGGCGGTTCTACTACTTCGGCTCGTCCTTCGAGCTCTGCGCTTCGAGATACGACACGATCGCCGCCACGTCCGCGCCGCCGAGGCCAACGTTGGGCATTCGCGCTTTCTGGTACTTCTCGTAGAGCGTCTTCGCGATGCGGTCGCCCGAGGCGAGCACCTGATCGGGAACCTGGATGTAGCGCAGCAGCCACGTGCGCTCGCGCCG
>JBJMWH010000309.1:0-2863 GCA_045810245.1 Burkholderiales bacterium
AAGTGCCTTGGGACGACGTGGTCAAGGGCTACGAGTACGAGGATGACAAGTACGTCGTCCTCTCGCCAGAGGACTTCCGGCGCGCCAATCCCGAGGCGAGCAAGACTGTCGACATCCTCGCCTTCGTCGACCTCGCCGACATCGCGCCGCTTTATTTCGAGACGCCCTACTATCTCGGCCCCGGCAAGCGCGGCGAGAAGGCCTATGCGCTGCTGCGCGACGCGATGGCCAAGGCCGGCAAGGCGGGCATCGCCACGGTGGTCATCCGCACCAAGCAATATCTGGCCGCGGTCATCGCGCAGGGCGAGGCGCTGATCATGAACACGCTGCGCTATCACGACGAGCTGAAGAGCGCCGCGGACCTCGATATCCCGGAGAAGGTCAAGGGCCATAAGCCCTCCTCCAAGGAGCTCGACATGGCGCTGCGCCTGATCGACGACATGGCCGACGAGTGGCAGCCCGAGCGCTACCGCGACACCTACCACGAAGACCTGATGAAGCGCATCGAGGACAAGATCAAGGCCGGCCAGACCGAGGAGATCACCGAGCCCGAGAAGCAGGAGCGGCCGGCGAAAGGCGCCGAGGTGGTCGACCTGATGGCGCTCCTGCGCAAGAGCGTCGAAGGCGGCGGGCGCAAGGGCGCCGCGCGCGCCGAGAAGGAAGAGAAGAGCGAGCGGTCGCACAAACCGCGGCGCGCCGCGCACAAGCGCCGCGCCGCCTAGGAGGAGTCAGCGATGGGCACCTGCGAAGTCTGCGGCAACAAGTACGACAAGGCCTTTTCCATCAGCGTCGCCGGCGGCGAGGCGCACACCTTCGACAGCTTCGAGTGCGCCATCCAGAAGCTCGCGCCGGTGTGCGCGCACTGCGGCTGCCGCATCCTCGGCCACGGGCACGAGGCGCGCGGCGCCATGTACTGCTGCGCCCATTGCGCCCGCCATGGCGGCGAGCAGCAGCTGCGCGATCGCGCCTAAATGCCAAAGCGTCTCATTCGCTACGCGGTGATCGGCTGCGGGCACATCGCCCAGGTGGCCGTGCTGCCGGCGTTCGGCAACGCGCGGCGCAACTCGAAGCTCGCGGCGATCGTCTCCGGCGACCCGGTGAAGCGCGAGGAGCTCGCCAAGAAGTACGATGTGCCGCGCGCCCTGGACTACGCCGGGTATGACGAGCTCCTGAAAAGCGGCGAGATCGACGCCGTCTATATCGCGCTGCCCAACAGCATGCACGCCGAATACGCCGAGCGCGCGGCGCGCGCCGGGGTGCATGTGCTGTGCGAGAAGCCGATGGCGGTGAGCGAGGCCGAGTGCGAGCTGATGAGCCGCGTCGCGCGCGAGCACCGGGTCAAGCTGATGGTCGCCTACCGGCTGCATTTCGAGCGGGCGAACCTCGAGGCGATCGAGATCGCGCGCTCCGGCCGCATCGGCGAGCCGCGCCTTTTCACCTCCACCTTCACCATGACGGTGGTGCCGAGCAACATCCGCGTGCAGCGTGCGCTCGGCGGCGGCGTGCTCTACGACATCGGCATCTACTGCATCAATGCCGCGCGCTCGCTCTTTGGCGACGAGCCCACCGAGGTAAGTGCAGTGGCCGCCGGCGCAATCGGCGACGTGGAAGAGTCGGTGAGCGCCCTGCTTCGCTTCCCGAACGAGCGGCTCGCCTCGTTCACCGCCAGCTTCGGCGCCGGCAAGGTCTCCGAGTACCGGCTGGTCGGCACGAAGGGCGAGCTGGCGGTCGATCCGGCGTACGAATACGCGCGGCCGCTGCAGCATCGCCTGTCGCTCGAGGGCAATGTGGTGAGCGAGCGGCGCTTCGCCAAGCGCGACCAGTTCGCGCCCGAGCTCCTGTACTTCTCCGACTGCCTGCTGACCAACCGCGATCCCGAGCCCTCGGGCGAAGAGGGCCTGGCCGACGTACGGGTGATCCGCGCGCTCTACCAGTCGATGAAGGACGGTGCGCCGGTCGAGCTCGCGCCCTACCAGCGCCGCGAGCGGCCGAGCCTCGAGCAGGAGATCCGCCGGCCGCCGATCGAGAAGCCGACGGTAATCCGCGCGCAGGCGCCCTCG
Source organism: Burkholderiales bacterium (assembly GCA_045810245.1). Lineage (GTDB taxonomy): Bacteria > Pseudomonadota > Gammaproteobacteria > Burkholderiales > SG8-39 > SCGC-AG-212-J23. Next base: position 2,061 of record JBJMWH010000309.1, read on the forward strand.
GGCGGCAGCTAACTTATGGGAGGTGTCATGAAGCGAAGCATCATCGTCCTGTGCGCGCTCCTGGGTGCGGCGCCGGTGCTGGGACCGGAGAAGACCAGCGACCAGGCGACCGAGGAGGGCCGCCAGCAGAACACTCGCCTCGCGCGCGACGGCGCGCTCACCACCAAGGTGCATACCGCGCTCATGAACAACGTAGGCCTGAACACGCTTCGCCGGATCAACGTCGACAGCGACAACGGCGTCGTCACGCTGAAGGGCGTGGTCGATTCCGAGGAGACGAAGAAGCGCGCCGAGGAAGTGACGCGGCGCGTAAGCGGCGTGTCGCAGGTGAAGAACCAGCTCTCGGTCAAGGGCGGCTGATGGACACGCCGCCGCTCCTGTCGGTCACCGAGACGCGCGATGGCGTCTGGAGCGTCAACGAGCGCGGCCCGAGCCGCGTCGCCATCGCCTATTTCCCGAGCAAATGGGGCGCGATGAAGCACGCCGTGCGCGTCGCGCTCGCCAAGCCCCGCTGCCGTGTGGCGGTACTCGAGCGCGACGGCACCGTGCGCCTTGCGCGCGACTACGACCACCGGCCCGACGATCACCACGTGGAGGTCTGACATGAAAGCATCCACCTTCGCCCTCGTCTTCGGCATCGCCTACCTCGCCGCGGGACTCCTCGGCCTGATACCGGCGGCGCTGGTGCCGCCGCCGGCGGACGCGCCGCCGACGCGCTTCGCGCTGATGTACGGCTACCTGCTCGGTCTCTTCCCGGTAAACATCGTGCACACGGCGCTGCATCTCGCGATCGGCGCCTGGGG
>JBJMWH010000310.1:0-3347 GCA_045810245.1 Burkholderiales bacterium
AAGGACGGATCGACCGGCCGCGAATCGGCGCGTGCCGCACCTGGGAGTGGGAGCTGGTCGAACCGCCCATGGCGTCCGCCTTCGAAACCGCGGCCAAGAAGCTCGATGCGGCCGAGCTTCGGCTGCCCGAGTCCTGGCGCAATTTGCGTGAAGCGCAGGCGACCATCATTCGCTACGAGGGTGCGCGTTCGCTCGCCGATGAATACCGCCGCTTCGCCGCTTCGCTCGACCCGGCATTGCGCCGGCGCTGCGAAGAGGGCTACGCCACGGACGCGCGACACTACCGGGAAGCGCTGTCGTATGCGTCTCGCTGCCGCGCCGCCTTGAGCGACGCCTTCGGCGAGCGCGATGTGCTGATCGCCCCGGCGGCGACCGGCGAAGCACCCGAGGGGTTGGGGTCTACGGGCAACGTGGCGATGAACGCGGTGTGGACGCTGCTCCACGTGCCGTGCGTGTCGGTGCCGATGGGCGTCGGCCGCAACGGCCTGCCGCTCGGGCTGCAGGTCATTGGCCGCAGGGGGGAAGATGCTCGAACGCTCGCCTGCGCGCGCTGGATCGAAGCGCGCATCAAGGAAACCCGCGCGTGAGGCGTATCGCTTTCCTCCTCGCCTGCATGACCTTCTGCGTTCACGCGCAGACCTGGCCGCAGAAACCGGTCAAAGTCATCGTCCCGTTTCCGCCCGGCGGCGTGACCGACTCGCTCGCGCGCATCACGGCCGACTGGCTGACGCAGCGGCTGGGGCAACCCGTGATCGCGGAGAATCGCCCCGGCGCGAGCGGCGCGCTCGCGGCCGAGCTGGTGGCTCGCGCCGAGCCCGACGGCTACACCCTGTTCTCGGCGGCGACGCCGCAGCTCGCGATCGTGCCGCACGTGCAGAAGATTAATTACGACCCGGTGAAGGACTTCGCGCCGATCTCCATCGTCGGCACCAATCCGTTCGCACTCGGTTGCAACCAGAAGATCGCGGCGACCACCCTGAAGCAGCTCGTCGATTACGGCAGGGCACATCCGGGCGAGCTGAGCTACGCCTCGCCCGGCTCGGGCACGATTGGTCATCTCACGATGGCGCTGTTTCTCGCGCGCGCCGGGCTGAAGATGGAAGCGGTGCTCTACAAGGGCGGCGGCCCGGCGATCGCCGATGTCCTGGCTGGCCACGTGCCCTGCTACTTCGGCAACCTGAACGAGATCCTGCCGCATGCGGGCGGTGGCAAGATCAACGTGCTCGCGGTCTCGGGCGAAGCCCGCGCGCCGCAGCTCCCGCAGGTCCCGACCGTGGCCGAGCAGGGCTATCCCGGCTTTCGGACCATCACGTGGAACGGCTACGTCGCCCCGGCAGCCACGCCGAAGAACGTCGTCGAGCGCATCGCGCGCGAAATCGCCGCGGGATGCAGGGACGCAGCCTTCGCTGCCCGGCTGGAGAAGATCGGCGTCGATCCGGTGTGCGGCACACCGGCCGAGTTCGAGCGCGCCGTACGCGAAGATCTCGCGCTGTGGAAGGAAGCGGTGCAGGCGGCCGGGATCAAGCCGCAATGATCCTGCGCGTCGCGATTCCGGATCTCATCTCGCCCTCGTATTTCCCCGCGATCGCCGCGGTCGAGCTCGGCTGCTTCCAGCAAGAAGGCTTCGACGCGACGGTCGAGCTGCTTTTTCCGGTCACCAAGACCTACGAGGCGCTGCGCGAGGGCAGGCTCGATTTCGTCGGCGGCGCCTCGCATGCAGCGTTGTACGCGTTCAAGGACTGGCAGGGCGGCAAGCTTCTCTGCGCGCTCGCCCAGCACATGTATTGGTTCCTTGTGGTTCGAGCCGACCCGGCGACCCGGCGCGGCGATCTTTCAGTGGTGCGGGGAAAGCGCATCGGCGCGGCGCCGGGACCGGTCGACGGGCTGAAGCAGATGCTGAAAGCCGCCGGCATCGATCCAGAGCACGACGTGAAGATCGGCCCGGTGCCCGGCGCCGTGGGCCAGAGCGCTTCGTTCGGCCTCCTCGCTGCCAAGGCTCTCGAGGACGAAAAGATCGACGGCTTCTGGGCGAACGGCATGGGCGCGGAGCTCGCGGTGCGAAGCGGCGTCGGCACGCTCGTGCTCGACGCGCGCCGCGAGGCAAGCGCACAGGCGAAGGGATTCACCTTCCCGGCGCTCGCGACCTCGGAAAGATTGATCCGTGAAAATCCCGAAGCGGCGAGGGCGGCGATTCGAGCGCTCAAGGCGGCGCAGCAGATCCTGAAGCGCGATCCGGGCCGCGCCACCGGGGTGGGGAAGAAGCTCTTTCCCGCGACCGAGGCGGGCCTGATCGCGGAGCTCATCCGCCGCGATGCGCCGTTCTACGACCCGGAGATCTCGCCGCGCTCGGTCGAGTCGATGAACCGCTTCGCGCGCGAGCTCGGCCTCCTCTCGAGGACCGTCGGCTACGAAGACGTGGTATGGAACGGCTGAAGGGCAAGGTCGCGGTCGTCACCGGGGGCGCGACGGGGATCGGTAAGGCGATCGCGCTGCGCCTCGCGCAGGATGGCGCCTCGGTCGTGATCGCCGACCTGCAGAAATACGACCACGCGGCCGCCGAGATCGCGACGGCTGCGGGCTGCAGGACTCTGGGCCTGTCCACCGATGTGTCGAACGAGACCGACGTTTCCAACCTGGCTTCCCAAACCATCAATACGTTCGGCCGGCTCGACATCCTCGTCAATAACGCCGCCGTCTTCAGCTCACTCGAGCTGCGCCCGTTCGAGGAGATTCCGGTCGCGGAATTCCGCCGGGTAATGGAGGTGAACATCCTGGGCGTTTGGCTCTGTTGCCGGGCGTGCGTGCCGCACATGCGCCGCGCCGGCTCCGGGCGCATCGTCAACCTCGCCTCCGGCGCGCCGCTGAAGGGCGTGCCGCTTTTCCTGCATTACATCTCGAGCAAAGGCGCCGTGATCGCCATGACGCGCGGCCTCGCTCGCGAGCTCGGCAAGGACGGCATCACGGTGAACGCGCTGGCACCCGGCTTCACCTTGTCGGAAAACGTGGCGCAGCACCCGGCCCATGTGCGCCAGGGCGAGCTCACCAAGATGAGCCGCGCGATTCAGCGCGACGAGAAGCCCGAGGACCTCGTCGGCACCGTGAGCTTCCTCGCGAGCGAGGATGCCGCCTTTCTTACGGGCCAGACCATCGTCGTCGATGGCGGCTCTGCCATGTTGTGAAGAAAAGGGGTCAGAGCAATTTTCCTGTAACACTTCCAGGCGTAGCAAACGTTTTACAGTAAAATTGCTCTGACCCCTTTTCCTAGACGATGCCGTCGGGCAAGACTCCAAGACGCCCGATCGGTTCCGGTGAACGCAGAAACCCGCGCGGCGCGGCATGCAGGCGCT
>JBJMWH010000311.1:0-3514 GCA_045810245.1 Burkholderiales bacterium
GGCATCGCGCCTATGCGCCTGTTTTCAGCGCGTCGAGTACCATCGCCGCGATGAATCCCCGGCCTTCCCAGGAAGTCCCGATCTTCGCGGTGCACAGCTACGATCACAGCGTCCCTTGGTCCCTGCGGCGCACGGTCACGATGGTCGCCTATCGCGACGAGCTCGGCGAAGCAGTTCAATGGGAGCCGGGCCGGTACATCCCCGACGACGCCGGCTTCATCCGCGCCTGGACCGACGCGCGCGACGCCTACGCGCTCTTCGCGGTACGCGATTTCGACCAGCTTCGCGCCAGCCTCGGCGTGCCGATGGAGCTCGCCGCGCGCGGGCCGCGCTACGTCATCGTGAGGAAGCCGTGAGCGCGGCGAGCTTCGCCCTGGTGCTGACCGGCGTGCTGCTCAATGCCACGGCGCAGCTGCTCCTCAAGGCGGGCACCAACGCCATGCCGCTCGGGCTGCGCCTCGCGCTCGAGCCGCACATCCTAGGCGGCCTCGCCTGCTACGCGATCAGCGTCGTGGTGTGGGTGATCGCGCTTTCACGCGTCCCCGTGAGCATCGCCTATCCGATGCTCTCCATCGGCTACGTGGTCAACGCCATCGCGGCGTGGCAGCTCCTCGGCGAGTCGCTCTCGCCGCTGCGGCTCTCCGGCATCGGCGTGATCATCGTCGGCGTCTTCATGGTGGCGCGCTCGTGACTCCCGCCATCCCCTATATTCCGTTCGCGCGCCCCGAGATCGACGAGGACACGATCGCCGCGGTGTCCGCGGTCCTGCGCTCGGGCTGGATCACCTCCGGGCCGCAGGTGCAGCGCTTCGAGAGCGAGCTCTCCGCCTATTTCGGCGGCCGGCCGGTGCGCGTCTTCACCCACGCCACCGCGGCGCTCGAGACCGCAGTCCGCCTCGCCGGCGTCGGCCCGGGCGACGAGGTCATCGTACCGGCGATGACCTTCGCCGCGAGCGCCAACGTGGTGGCCCTCGCCGGCGGGCGTCCGGTCCTCGTCGACGTCGACCTCGACAGCCGCAACACCGACGCCGCCCGCATCGAGGCCGCGATCACGCCACGCACCCGCGCGATCATGCCGGTGCATTTCGCCGGCCTGCCGGTCGACCTCGAGCCCGTCTATGCGCTCGCCGCGCGCCGCGGGCTGCGCGTCATCGAGGATGCAGCCCACGCCATGGGCGCGGCCTACCGCGGCCGGCGCATCGGGGCGCAGGGCGACCTGGTCGCGTTCAGCTTCCACCCGAACAAGAACATGACCACCATCGAGGGCGGCGCGCTGTCGTTTCGCGATTCCGGCGAGCTCGAGCGGGCCGAGCGGCTGCGCTTCCACGGCATCCGCAAGCTTCCCGGCAGCACCATGGACGTGCTGGAGCACGCCGGGAAATCCAACCTAAGCGACGTTGCGGCGGCCATCGGCATCGCCCAGCTCGCCAAGCTCGAGCGCTTCAACGCGCGCCGGGGCGCGCTTGCCAGGCGCTACCTGGAGAAGCTCGACGGCCTCTCCGGGCTGCGCCTGCCGGCCGCCGGCCACGCCGGCCACGCCTGGCACCTCTTCGCCCCGCTCGTCGACTTCGAGGCGCTCGACACCACGCGCGAGCGCTTCATCCAGGCGATGCACGCGCGCGGTATCGGCGTCGGCGTGCACTACCAGGCGCTGCATCTGTTCGAGGTCTTCCGGCGGCTCGGCTATCGCGCGGGAGACTTTCCCAACGCCGAGACCATCGGCGCACGCACTGTGACGCTGCCGTTGTTCACTCAAATGAAGGAAGCGGACGTCGATCGGGTGTGCCAGGCGATCAAAGAGCTCGTGAAACGGCCCCAATGACGGACGCCGGCGCACCCGAGATCTCGGTCGTCATCCCGATCTACAACGAGGAGGCCAGCCTGCCAGCGCTGTTCACCCGGCTCTACCCGGCGCTCGACGCGCTCGGCCGCAGCTACGAGCTGGTGCTGGTGGACGACGGCAGCCGCGACCGCTCCCCGGCGCTCCTGCACGAGCAGTTCGACCGGCGGCCGGACGTGACGCGCGTCGTGTACCTGGTGACCAATTTCGGCCAGCACATGGCGATCCTCGCGGGCTTCGAGCGCGCGCGCGGCGAGATCCTGGTGACGCTCGATGCCGACCTGCAGAACCCGCCCGAGGAGGTCGCCAAGCTCCTCGCCAAGATGGACGAGGGCTACGACTACGTCGGCAGCTACCGCAGCGAGCGCCGCGACAGCGCCTTTCGGCGCATCGCGTCGCGGGCGATCAACCGCCTGCGCGAGCGCCTGACCGACATCCGCATGGCCGATCACGGCTGCATGCTGCGGGCGTACCGCCGCAACGTGGTCGACACCATCAACCAGTCGCGCGAGCTCAACACCTTCGTCCCGGCGCTCGCCTATCTCTACGCACACCATCCCACCGAGATCGAAGTACAGCACGAGGAGCGCACCGCGGGCGCCTCGCAATACTCGCTCTCGCGGCTGATCCGCCTCAACTTCGACCTGATCACGGGGTTCTCGGTCGGACCGCTGAGGTTTTTCTCGCTCCTCGGCATGCTGGTCGCGCTGGGCTCGGTCGTCCTGTATGTCGCGGTGCTCCTCTACCGGCTCTATGTCTTCGGCTTCGGTTATGCGCTCGAGCATGCCTGGGACCGCGACGTGCTCGAGTTCTTCCTCATCGGCATGGCGCTTTTCGGCCTGGGCATCATCGGCGAGTACATCGTGCGCATCAACGAGCAGGTCAAGGGCCGGCCGCGCTACCTCGTCGCCGCAGTGCTGGAGAAGCGTGCTTGACGAGCGCCGTGGTATTCGCCTACCACGACGTGGGCGTGCGCTGTCTGCAAGTGCTGCTCGAGCAAGGCGTCGATGTGCCGCTGGTTGTCACCCACCGCGACGATCCGGCCGAGGCGCACTGGTTCGCGAGCGTCGCCGCGCTCGCGCGGAAACGGGGCCTCGAGACGCTGGAAGATCCCGGGCCGGCGCAAATCGGCGAGAAGCTCGCCAGCGTGAAGCCGGATTTCATCTTCTCGTTCTACTACCGCCGCATGCTGCCGCCCGAGTGGCTGGCGGCAGCTCGCCGCGGCGCCTTCAACATGCACGGCTCGCTGCTGCCCAAGTACCGCGGGCGCGCGCCGGTGAACTGGGCGGTGCTCATGGGCGAAGCCGAGACCGGGGCGACGCTGCACGAGATGGTGGCGAAGCCCGATGCCGGGCGCATCGTGGACCGCGAGCGCGTGCCGATCGGCGAGGACGAAACCGCGGTGGAGGTGTTCCGCAAGGTGACCGCGGCGGCGGCGACGGTCTTGCGCCGTTCTTTGCCTCGCCTGGTGGCGGGGGACATGGTGTTGAAAGAGCAGGACCTGGCGCGCGGCAGCTATTTCGGCGCGCGCCGCCCCGAGGACGGGCGCATCGACTGGTCGAAGAGCGCGCGCGAGATCCACAACCTGGTGCGGGCGGTGGCGCCGCCCTACCCGGGCGCCTTTACGGATGAGATGAGAGTCCATAAGACAAGAATCCAGACCGGACTGCGAGCG
>JBJMWH010000312.1:0-5625 GCA_045810245.1 Burkholderiales bacterium
CTTTGCAGCCGGTTCGAGAACCGGCACGGCGCGCGTGCGCTGAACGCGGTCGCGCACATCTATGACGGCGGGCGGCCGCCGGCGCACGGCCGGGGCGGGCGCAACACTGCGCTGGGCTTTGCCATTCATACCGCGGCGTCCGCGTGGTGGGCTCTATTCTTCGAATCACTGCCGCCAAGACATCGCAACGAAGCAGGCGCCGCCGCCGTCGCCGCGCTGGCGTACATCGTGGACTATCACGTCGTGCACCGGCGGCTGCGCCCCGGTTTCGAAGCGCATCTTTCCGGGCGCTCGGTGGCCCTGGTGTATGCCGCTCTGGCCGCGGGCTTCGCCGGGTCATCGGCGCTACAACGACGGCTTCACCACCATGAGGAAGAAGATCCCTATGAACGCGATGAAGGCGGGCCATCCGAGCGCGATCCACACCGCGTGATAGCGCCAGAAGCGCTTCGGCAGGGGCTCGCCCGCGGTGACCGCGCGCTCGGCCATCTGCGCCATCCTGATCTGGATCCAGACCACCGGCAGCCAGCACGCGCCCGCAATCACGTATAGCGCGAGCGACCACAGCACCCAGCCGCTGGTCCAGCTCATGCCGGCGAGGTGCAGCAGCCAGAATCCCGTCACCGGCTGGATGAGCGCCGTAGGCGTGGTGAAGAGCCAGTCGGCGACCACCACGCGCCGCGTGACGATGGCGATCGCGCGCACCTCTCCGCTGCGGTTGGTGAAGAACATGTAGAACGCCGAGCCGAGCCCGGTCCCGAAGAGAACGGTCGAAGAAAGCACATGCAGCCATTTCACGACCAGATATTCCATCAGCGCCTTCCTGTCAGCTCGTGCAGCACGACCAGTGCCGCCAGCATCGGCAGGTTCTTCAGCACCGGGCCGAACGGATGGAGCCAGAGCTCGGGCAGGAACACGCTGATGATCGCGCTGTACCCGAGGATCAGCGCGATCTGCAGTTCCCACAGGATTTTTTTACCCGCGAAGAGCGTGGCCACGCCGAGCGCGATGTCGAGCAGGGCTGAACCGTACAGCGCTAGCCTGGCAAAAGCACCGGTCAAGCCGGCGCGCTGCAGCATCGCAAGGCTTTCTTCCACCGGATAAAGCCCAAGCGACACAACGCCGCTCACGATCCAGACCAGGGCGATCGACGCGCGCAGAAGCGGCAGCAGCCAGTCCAGCTTCGCGCGGTTCGCAAGCAGCTTGCCCTCGCCGGGATCCACGAACCGCTCCGGCGCGCGCGGGGGTCTTCCAAGGACCTTCGTGATCAACGCCGGCGATGCGGTATTGCCACGCTCGAGCATCTGCAGCGTTTCGCCCTCGACCGGCACGGCCCAGAGAGGGATCGCGATAAAGCGCGCCGGCCCGAGGCCGAGCTGGGTACGCAGCAGGCAAAGCCATTCCCGCAGGGCGATTTCCCGGGGACCGACGGCCGGCAGCTTCAGGTTCAAAGGAGACTCGATCAGCCGGGTGATGGCCGCTGCAAGGTCGGCAACGTGGATCGGCTGCACCCGCTGGCCGCCCGCGCCCGGAAGCGGCGTCACCGGCAGCGTCGCAAGCAGCGCGAAGAGGCGCGCGCTTGCGCCCCCTTCGCCGAAAACGATCGAGGGCTGGACGATTGTCCATTCCAGATCCAGCCCCGCGAGGTAATCGTCCGCGGAGCGCTTGGTGAGGTGAAAGCGGCTGCTTGCCGCGGCGTCGGCGCCGAGCGCCGAAATCTGGATGACGCGGCGCACGCCGGCGCTCACGCAGGCGTCGAACAACGCGCGCGGCGCGGCGTCATGCAGGGCCTCGAAAGTCCGGCTGCCGCGCTCGCGGATGATGCCCACGGCGTTGACCACGGCCTGCATGCCCTGCAGGGCGGGAAGCCAGTCCTCGGGCGCCAGCGCCCGCGTGTAATCGATCCGGCCGGCAACGACATCGTGCCCTGCCGCGCGCAGCGCCGCGGCAGCATGGCCGCCGATGAAGCCTCCCGCGCCGAGGACCAGGATTCTCAAGCTGCGAGCGCGGAAACCTCGCCGGAAAGCGGCAGGTAGAGCGTGAACGAGCTGCCCTTGCCGGGCTCGCTCGCGACGCGGATCTCGCCGCCGAGGAGGCGCGTGAGCTCGCGGCTGATGGACAGCCCCAGACCGGTGCCGCCGTACTGGCGCGCGGTGCTGCCGTCGGCCTGCTGGAACGCCTCGAAGATGATGTTCTGCTTCTCGGCCGGGATGCCGATTCCCGTGTCGACGACGGCGAACGCGATGCGCTGGCCCTCGGCCGGCGCAATATCGAGCGAGACGCGGCCCTGGCGGGTGAACTTGAAGGCGTTGGCGAGCAGGTTCTTCAGCACCTGCTTGAGCCGCGTCATGTCGGTGCGGATTGCGGCGGGGAGCGAGGGATCCAGCGTGATGGTGAACTGGAGACCCTTGTCGTGCGCGACCTGGCGGAACGCGCGCTCGAGGTCCTCGCGCACCTCCTCCAGCCGGGCGGGCGCGATGTTGAGCGGCGTCGCGGCGCCGGCCTCGATCTTCGCCAGATCGAGCAGATCGTTGATCAGCGACAGCAGGTCCATTCCCGAGGCGTAGATGGTCTGCGCGAACTGCACCTGCTTCGGGTTCAGGTTGCCGCCGATGTTGTCGCCGAGCAGCCGCGCGAGTATCAGCAGGCTGTTGAGCGGCGTGCGCAGCTCGTGCGACATGTTGGCGAGGAACTGCGACTTCGCCTCGCTCGCCCGCTCCGCCGTCACCTTGGCGCGGATCAGCTCGGCCTCCACCCGGTTGCGCTCGGTGAGGTCGCGCACCACCTTGGCGTAGCCGAGAAGCCTGCCGGTGTCGTCGCGCACCGCCGTGATGATCACGTTGGCCCAGTAGGACGACCCGTCCTTGCGCACGCGCCAGCCTTCCTCCTCGAAGCGGCTCTCGGCCGCGGCGACCTCCAGCTCCCACTGCGGCTTGTTGCGCTCGAGGTCCTCGCGCGGATAGAAGCGCGAGAAGTGCCGGCCGACGATCTCGTGCAGCTCATAGCCCGAGATGCGCTGCGCACCGGCGTTCCAGCTCGCGACGCGGCCTTCGGCGTCGAGCATGAAGATGGCGTAGTCCACTACGCTTTCGACCATCAGGCGAAAGCGCCGCTCGCTGTCCGCGAGCAAGCGCTCGGCGCGCGCCCGCTCCGCGATGTCCTCCTGCAGCTTGAGGTTCGCCTGCTCGAGCTCGCGGGTGCGCTCGCTCACCCGCAGCTCGAGGCCCCGGCTGCGGTCGCGCAGCGCTTCCATCGCCCGCTCGAGCTGGCCGAGGAGCGCGCAAAGCACGAGGCCGGTGAACACCACCGTGGTGACGAAGAGCAGCAGGAGAAGCAGCGACTCGTTGAGCGGCGCCATCGAGAATGGGCCGCGTGTCTGGCGCAGCGTGTACCACAGGGCCATCGCGCAGATCGCTGCGACGGCGCTCGTCACCTCGCGCGGGCTGAAGCGGAACGCGGCCCAGATGATGAACGGCACGATGAGGAACGTGGTGGCGTAAGCCGGAGTCGCTTCGGAGCCGGTGCTGAACACGAAATGGGTCGCGCCCAGGAGCACCAGCGCGAGCCCGATGCCTTCGGCGATCCTGGCGCGGGTCCAGCGCATCCCGGAGGGCAGCGCCCAGCACAGCACCAGCGGCGCCACGAGGAGGATGCCGGTGGCATCGCCCTGCCACCACGTGAGCCAGTTGCGGAAAAGCTCGACTCCGGGAAGCGGGTGCGCCAGGCCGAGCGGCAGCAGCGCGCAGGTGGGCGCGATCGTTGCGGCGAGGGCGGCTATACCGAAGAACTTCACCACGTCCGCCGGGCGGCCGAAGCGGCACGGCAGGCCGACATGGCGCCGCACCAGCTCGGCGCCGACGAGTGCCTGCAGCGTGCTGCCCGCGGCGATCACCGCCGCGGCCCGGATCGATCCTTCGATGGTGAAATTCGCGGCGAAGCTGCCGACCCCCACGCCGGGCCACAACCGGTTTCCGCCGAGGAGCAGGGCCGCCAGGGCGATGCCCGATCCGGGCCAGATCGCGGTCGCGTAACCCGGCGGAATGGCCAACACGAGGGCGAGCTTTGCAGCCCCGAAATAGGCGGCGGCGACCAAGGCCGCCTGCGCCAGGACGGCCCAGCGCGGGGACGCGCGCCTAATGCTACGCCCCCCGATCGGGATCGGGGTTCAGCCCCCGCTCAAGATCCGCCTTGAGGTCGGACACCGCCTCGAGGCCCACGGCGAGGCGCACCAGGCCCTCGGTGATTCCGGCCGCGGCGCGCGCCTCGGGGGAGATCCTGCCGTGCGTGGTGCTCGCCGGGTGGATGATGGTGGTCTTGACGTCCCCGAGGTTGGCGGTCAGCGAGACCAGGCGAGTCGAGTCGATCACGCGCCAGGCCGCGGCGCGGCCGCCCTTCACCTCGAAAGAGAGCACCGAGCCGGCGGCGCGCTGCTGGCGCTTTGCCAGCGCATGCTGAGGGTGCGATTCGAGGCCGGGGTAATGCACCCGGGCCACGTTGGGGTGCGCTTCCAGCCAGCGCGCGAGCTCGAGGGCGGCGGCCGACTGCGCGCGCATGCGCAGCTCGAGCGTCTCGAGGCCCTTCAGGACCACCCAGGCGTTGAAAGGCGAAAGCGTGGGCCCGGCCGTGCGCAGGAACGCCGTCATCGGCTCACCGACCAGCGCCTTCGATCCTGCGACGGCCCCTGCGATCACCCTGCCCTGTCCATCGAGATACTTGGTGGCCGAGTGGATGACCAGGTCGGCGCCGAGCTCGAGCGGCCGCTGCAGCGCCGGCGTACAGAACACGTTGTCCACCGCCAGCAGCGCGCCGGCCTGCCTGGCGATCCTGGAGAGACCCCCTATGTCGGAAATTTCCGTCAGCGGATTCGACGGCGTCTCGAGAAAGAGCAGGCGCGTATTCTTGCGCACCGCACGCTGCCAGTCGTCGGGCTTGGTGGGGGAGACGTACGTGGTCTCGATCCCGAAGCGCGAAAGAATGCTGTTGAAGAGGTTGATCGTGGCGCCGAACACCGCGTTCGAGCACACGACGTGGTCGCCGCTCTTCAGGTGCGTAAGCGCGGTGGCCAGGATGGCCGCCATGCCGGAGGCGGTGGCGACGCAGCTTTCGGCGCCTTCGAGCGCAGCGAGGCGGTCCTGGAACATCTGCACGGTGGGATTGGTGTAGCGGGTGTACACCATCCCCTGCTCTTCGCCGGCGAAGCGCGCCGCCGCCTGCCGCGCGTTGTCGAAGACGAAGCTCGAGGTGAGGAACCGCGCCTCGGAATGCTCCTGGACCTCGGTGCGCGCCGGGCCGGCGCGCACGCCCTTGGTTGCGATCTCGTATTCTTTGGTCATAAAAAAACCCGATCCTCTCGGTTAAGCGGACCGGGTTCTCCTGGAGAACTGCGCGGCACGCTTTAGCGGTATTTGTTACGCGCCCGCAAGCTGTGGCTCAAATCGGCGCGAAAAAAGCAGTATATCAGGCTGCCAGATTCAAATCGAGTTGCGCATTATCGTCGTCCGCCGCATCGCGCTTCGCGTCGCGCTGGATCTCGATGTCGCGCAGGTAGTCGCTGGTGATGTCGCCGGTGACGTAGACCCCGTCGAAGCATGAAGTCTCGAAGCTCGTCAGCCGTGGATTGAGCTG
>JBJMWH010000313.1:0-11160 GCA_045810245.1 Burkholderiales bacterium
TTCCCCGTGGGAATTTAGCCAAGTACACGGTTTAGGAATTTTCCTACGTCGGGGGCGGGCGCTTTCCGAGCCGATTCTCAGCGGGCGCCGATTTCGCCCCCGCCGCACAGCCAGCATACTCGGGGCCATGCAGGTATTCCTGGTCGAAGATTCCGCCGCGATCCGCGAGCGCGTCGCTGCAATGCTCGAGGCGACGCCGAACGCCGAGCTCGCCGGCCACGCCGCCGACGCCGAAGGCGCGATCCGCGACATCCTGGCCGGCGCCCCCGACCTGGTGCTCCTCGACATCTCGCTCGCGGGCGGCAGCGGCTTCGACGTGCTGCGCGCGGTGCGCCCGCACGCGCCGCAGATCGAGTTCTACGTGCTGTCCAACGTCTCGGCCTATCCGTATCGGCAGCTCGCCGGCACTCTCGGCGCGCGCGGCTTCTTCGACAAGAGCACCGAATTCGAGCGCGTGCGCGAGCTGCTTGCCGAGCGCGCCGCCGGGGCCGGCACGTCATGACCCGGCCGGACGCGCCGCGCAAGTTCGAGATCACCTGTTCGAGCTGCAACCTGCGCGAGATGTGCCTGCCCGGGGGCGTGTGCCTGGAGGAGATGCAGCGCGTGGAGAATATCGTCTACGCGCGGCGGCGGGTGAAGCGGGGCGAGGCGCTGTTCAAGGCCAGCGACGAGTTCCATTCGGTCTACGCGATCCGCAGCGGCTTCTTCAAGACCAGCCTCATCGACGACGAGGGCCGCGAGCAGGTCACCGGGTTCTTCATGGGCGGCGAGCTCCTCGGCATGGACGGGGTCGGCTCCGGCCGCTATAACGGCAACGCCATCGCGCTCGAGGACAGCGAAGTCTGCGTCATGCCCTTCGGGCTGGTCGAGCAGATCTCCCGCGAGCTGCCTTCGCTGCAGCGCCAGTTGCACTCGGTGCTCGCGCGCGAGATCGTGCGCGACCACGGCGTGATGATGCTGCTCGGCTCGATGCGCGCCGAGGAGCGCCTCGCGACTTTCCTCATCAACCTCTCGCGGCGCTTCGTGCGCCGCGGCTACTCCTCGTCGGACTTCCACCTGCGGATGACGCGCGAGGAGCTCGGCAGCTATCTCGGGCTCAAGCTCGAGACGGTCAGCCGGCTCTTCTCCCAGTTCCAGAAGGACGGCCTGATCGAGGTGAACCAGAAGCACGTGCGGATCCTCGACATCGCCGGCCTCGAGCGCGTGCTCGCCGGCAAGCCCGCCGAGCCGGCCTAGATCCAGCCCCGGCGCTCGAGCAGCGCGACCACCTCGCTGGCGGCGTCCCCCGGCGTGCCCTTCGCTCCGGAGATGACCAGCTCGGGCGCGGCCGGCGGCTCGTAGGCAACCTGAACCCCCGGCAGCGTCTTCACGTCTTTCGACTTGTAGAAGCCCTTCGTGTCCCGGGCGGCGCAGACCTCGAGCGGCGTGCTCACGTAGACCTCGGCGAAGCGGCCAATCGCCCGGCGCGCCCGGTCGCGATAGGCGCGGCGGTTGGCGGTCGCGTCGATAATCACGGGTTTTCCTCGTGAGACCAGCATCGCGCCTATGTCGGCGAGCATGCGGTAGAACTCGTCGCGTTCCTTATCCTCGTAGCTTGCGAAGGGGGTGAGCTGGGTGCGCATGACATCGGACTCGAGCACTGCGACGGAGATTCCCCGGATCCTCAACTGATCCACGACGTGCCGGGCGATCGCGCTTTTGCCGGCGCCGGAGAGACCGGTGAGCCAGACGGCGAAGCTCATCCGCCGAGGTAGTCGTCGGCGCGCTCCGGATCGAAGCGCTCCGCGGCGAGGACATTCAGGATGAAGTCGAAGAGCTTCTGCCGCAGCCGCTCCTCGAGTGCCGGATACCACACCGGGCTCGCCATCACGAGCGCGCGCCAGGCGAGGAAGGGCGCCGCCACCTCGAGCACGCCCGGGTCGCCGCAGCCCTCGAGGTAGCGCCGCCAGAACCGCAGCCACAGTGCCTCCAAGCCGCCTTCGAGCCTGCCGGTGCGCTGCACGGAGAAGAAGAGATAGTTGAGGCTGAGGCAGGTCACGTCGTCGGCAGGCTCGCCCCATTCGCCGCGCGAGCGGTCGAGCACGCTGAAGTCCGCGCCCTCCCGGAACATGATGTTCCACGGGTGGAAGTCGCCGTGCACCTGGCGCAGGCGCCCGCCGCGGCCTTTCAGCTTCCAGCGCCAGGCGAGCGCGCGCCGCTCGATTTCCTGCAGCAGCGCGCCGTAGCGCTCGGGGTAGCTGTCGGCGACGCCGAACAGGCACTCGCCGTGGCCGATGAGGTCGCGGATGCGGCGCACGTATAGGCCGGAATCGAGGCCGCAATCGGGCCCGCGCACGCGGTGGATCGCGACGAGGTAGTCGCACAGCGCGTCGGCCCGCGCGAGATCCCGCGGCTCGAGCGCGCCGCCGGCCTTCAGCCGCAGCAGGTCGTCCGCGTATTCCCTGCCTTCGATGAACTCGGCCAGCATGAAGAACTCCTCGGCGTTGCCGAGCGGGTCGAGCTCGCCGCCCGCACGCACCGCGCCGACGTCGAGCGACGCCACGTGTTTGGGCAGCCGGTTGAAGGCGTCGTGCGCCCAGAGCAGGAGCTGGGCGCGGTCGGCCATGTGGTCGTGGCCGAATGGGCCGGCGCGCACGCTCTCAAGGACGGCGCGGCGCGGCTTTCCTTCGACCTCGTAGTCGAGGCGCAGCGGTACGCCATAGCCGTAGCCTTTGTCGCCCTGGCGGCCGCCGCCGAGCGGCGTCACGCGCACATTGCCCACGCGGCCGCCGTGCACGCGCTCGAGATACGCGGCCAGCGGCGCAGGCTCGAAGGGACTCACGAGCGTGCATTATGCCGGTCCCGGCGCAGGAGCTCGGCGATCGCGTCGCGGCCGCAGCGCCGGCCCCTGGGACGCCCCCCGACGACGACGCATTCGTGCTCGATGCCGTCGTCGCCGGTGTAGAGAAAGCTGCGCTCCGGGCGCATGCGCTCGAGGCGCAGCCAGCGCCCGGTCAGCAGCATCTCGGCGAGCGCGCGGGCGATTCCGCGGCCGACGCCGGGGAGCTCTCGCAGCCCCGCCTCGCCGCGCCGGTCGTAGATCTCGCGCAGCGCGCAGGGCCAGCTCTCCAGCGTGTCGGCGGCGTGGCGAAACGCCGCCGCTGCGAATGCGTTCGCGCCTTCCTGCTCCAGCCGCTCGGCGCCCTCGCGCAGCCGCGCTGCGATGCGCAGGTTTTCGCCCGCGGGTGCGCTTGTCATGGCTGCACTATGAACCTCGGGCGCGCACGCGGCTTGACGTGGCTCAATCAGCCTCTGCCGGACGGACGCAGAAACTTCCAGAGCTCGTACCAGGCTACCCCGGCGACGCCGGCGACGGCCGCGATCGCGAGCTCGGCAAGCCCGATCGGCGCGAAGCGGAATACGGCGGCCACCGGCGCGACGTAGATGGCCGCGACAAGCGCGCCGAGCGCGCCGGCGCTGATCCACCACAGCGCCGGATTGGGCTCACGCAGCATCGCGAGTGCGCCGCGGCTGCGCGAGCGGGTGACGAAGATGAGCGCCACGTTCGCGGCGACGATGGCGGCGAAGGCAAGCGCGCGCGTCTCGCCTGCCGTGTATCGCGCCTGCAGCGCCCAGGCGTACACCGCGAGCACCGCGAGCAGTATCGTAACGCCCAGGGCGATGCTCACCAGCAGCATGTCGAGGTTGAAGAGTGGCTCGCGCGGGTCGCGCGGAGGCCGCTGCATCACGCGCGCGTCGGTCTTCTCGGCCTCGTACACGAGCGTGCACGCCGGATCGATCACGAACTCGAGGAACACCACGTGCACCGGAAAGAGAAACAGCGGCCCGCCGAGCACGAGCGGCAGGAACGACATCCCGGCCGTCGGCACGTGCACCGAGATGATGTAGCGCATCGCGTTCCTGATGTTGTCGTAGATCCGCCGTCCCAGCCGCACGGTGTCGACGATCGAGCCGAAGTCGTCCTCGAGCAGCACGAGGTGTGCCGCCTCGCGCGCGACGTCGGTGCCGCGCCGGCCCATGGCGATACCGATGTGCGCGGCCTTGAGGGCCGGCGCGTCGTTCACGCCGTCGCCTGTCATCGCGACCACTTCGCCGGCCGCGCGGTAGGCCTGCACCAGCCGCAGCTTGTGCTCGGGGCGCACGCGCGCGAACACGTTCATCCGCCGCACCGCCTGCGCGAGCGCCGCGTCGTCCATGGCCGCGAGGTCGCGGCCCGTGAGCGCGCCCGAGCCCGTGTCGATGCCGGCGTCGCCCGCAATGCGCAGCGCCGTGCCGGGATGGTCGCCGGTGATCATCACCACGCGGATGCCCGCCCCGCGGCACTGGGCCACTGCGGCGGGCACCGAGGCGCGCAGCGGATCGGCCAGCTTGACGAATCCTGCGAAGCGGTAGGGGTAGCCCGCCGGGTCGTCGAGCGGGCTCGAATCCCAGTCTGCTTCGGCCACCGCGAGGAGCCGCATGCCGCGCGCCGCGGCTTCCTGCACCGCGTCGATCGCGCCCGCATTGCCGCAGAGCGCCAGCACCGTCTCGGGCGCGCCCTTGATGGCGACGCGCAAGCGCCCTCCGGGAACGCGCCAGGCGTTGCACACCGCGAGGAAGCGGTCGGTTAACGGATAGCCGCGCTCCAGGGTCGATGTCTTCCGCAGCTCAACGATCAGGGGAGAAGCGGCGGCGACGATCGCCCGGTCCATCGGATCGTGCGGATCGAGCGCGCAGGCGAGCGCCGCGACGTCGACCACGGATCGAGTCGTGTCGACCACGCTCATGCGGTTCTCCGTGAGCGTGCCGGTCTTGTCCACGCACAGCACCGTGGCCGCGCCGAGCATCTCGATGGCGGGCATGCGGCGCGTGAGCACGCCGCGGCGCGAGATGCGCCAGGCGCCCAGCGCGAGGAATACGGCCAGGATCACCGGGAACTCCTCGGGCAGGATCGCCATCGCGAGGGTGAGACCCGCCAGGAGGCTCGCGATCCAGTCGCCGCGAAGCACGAAGTGCGCCGCCGCCATGGCAAGCGACAGCGCCACCGCGACGGCCGCGACCAGCTTGACGATGCGCGCCGTCTCGAGCTCGAGCGCGGTCTTGCCGCTCTCGAGCGTAGCAAGGGAGAGGCCGATGCGCCCGAGCTCGCTGCGCGGACCGGTCGCAAACACTTCTGCCCGCGCCTGCCCCTTCACCACCAGGGTACCCGAGAACACCGCGTCGCCGCCGCGTTTCTCCACCGCGAGCGATTCGCCGGTGAGCAAGGATTCGTCGAGCGTCAGCCCGGCGCCCTGGACGAGCCGCGCGTCGGCCGGGACACGGTCGCCCTCGCCGAGGATGACGAGATCGCCGCGCACCACGTCGGCCCCGGCGATGCGCGTGGTCTCGCCGTCGCGCACGACGAGCGCCCGCGGGCTGGACAGGTCGCGCAGCGCCTCGAGCGCGCGCTCGGCTTTCCTTTCCTGGAGCACGGTGATCGCCACGACCACCACGATCGACGCCGCGAGAACCAGCGCCTCGTGCAGGTCGCCAAGCGCGAGGTACAGCCCTGCCGCGGCGAAGAGCAGCAGCAGCATCGGCTCGCGGACCACCTCCGCGGCGATGGCGGCCATGCCACGGCTCGCGCGCGCCGGGAGGCAGTTCGGCCCCTCCGCGGCGAGGCGCTCAGCGGCGTCGGCCGAGGTCAGACCCAGGGGATTCAAAGCTTCGCGAGAACGCTGTGGCCGAAGCCGCGAGTGTAGTCGATGACCGAGATCACCCGCGGCACGAGCCTGAGGAAGGCCCAGCCGCGGTCGCGCTCGGGGTCTGAAAATTCCGCGAGCGAGGGGAACCGCTTCTTCACCATGCGCGCTACGCGCTGGATCTCCGAACGGGAGTCGAGCACCTGCGCATGCGCCGCCATCGACACGCCGCGCAGGCTGCTCCAGTCCGTCTTGCCCGCATCTACCGTGAGCGACACCCTCGGGTCACGACGGATGTTGCGCACCTTCGCCGCGTCCGCGCCGGTGGCGGCGTAGAGCGTCAGGCCTTCGTTCACGTAGGCGAGCGCGTTCGCCTGAGGCCAGCCGTCTTCGCGCAGCGTCGCGAGCGTGAGCACCTCGCTCGCCGCGAGCAGCTCGACAACGAGCGCGCGAAGGTCTTGGTCCATGTGCCGATGCTCGACTCTTCGCCCGCTGTCATTTTGACCTGGGTCAATCGGCGCGCGGTCCGGCCAACAACGCCGTCGGCGGCGGCAAGCGATAGATGACGTAATAGACCAGCGCGACGAGGACGCTTCCGCCGACCAGGTTGACCGCGATCACCGGTGCGAGGTTGCGCGCGAGGCCGGAAAGCTCGACCGGTTGCGCCGATGCCGCCTGCAGCATCATGCCGAGCGGTATGAAGTACATGTTCGCCACAGAGTGCTCGAAGCCCGCCGCGACGAACGCCGAGACCGGAGCCACGATCGCCACGGCCTTGTCCACCACGCTGCGCCCGGCGAGCGTCATCCAGACCGCCATGCATACGAGCACGTTGCACATCACGCCGCTGAAGAACGCCTGGATGAAGGGCAGCGAGGTTTTCGCCGCTGCAACTTGAGGTAGGTCGCAGCGTAGGCATGACCTTGCCCTCGCGACGCCGACCCGTTCCACCCGCTCGGCGATCTCGGCGGGGGAGAACGCGTCGAAACCGTAAAGCGCCATCAGTGGCGCGCGAAAACGCGGCTGCCGTCCGGACCGAAGGCAATCGTCGCATACGGTTGCCGCGTGCCCTGCTCCATGCCCGGGGCGCCGGCCGGCATGCCGG
Organism: Burkholderiales bacterium; assembly: GCA_045810245.1. GTDB lineage: Bacteria > Pseudomonadota > Gammaproteobacteria > Burkholderiales > SG8-39 > SCGC-AG-212-J23. The sequence goes on from JBJMWH010000313.1 coordinate 6,766, forward strand.
GCAGCGCCAAGCCATGCGCGCGCAGGTGCTTCACCCATTCGCCGGCGGCGGCGAGCGCGGCCGCAACCCGGCCGGCGAAGGCTGGTCTGGAAGTACGCAAATGTGGGTCCATGCCAGCGAGCGTAGGACGCGCCGCGGATTCCGGCTTGACCTCGATCAAAAGCGCCGCGGCGGCGCGCAGTATGCTCGAATCAAGGAGATACGATGACGCTCAACCGAGGACAAATGATGGAGTTGGCGTACGCGCTGGGCACACGCCGCAAGCAGCTGCTCGAGGAGATTAGCAGCGACGTCGAGCGCGTGCGCGCCGAGCCTTACGCAAGCGTCGCCGGCGCGACGCCGGACATCGGCGATGAAGCGGTCGCCGACCTCCTCTCGGACGTGAGCGAAGCCGAGCTCACGCGCGACCTGGGCGAGTTGCGCATCTTGGAGGGGGCGCTCAAGCGAGTGTCCGAAGGCAGCTACGGGCAGTGCATCGATTGCGGCTGGGAAATCCCGTTTGAGCGCCTGCAGGCGCAGCCGGGCGCCGTGCGCTGCCTTGCCTGCCAGGAACGCCACGAGAAGACCTACAAGGCATAACGATTTCCGCCGGCGCGCTTGGCCTCGTACATCTTGAGGTCGGCGCGCTCGCGCAGCTCGAGCTCGTCGCGGCCGCCCTCCGGGAACGTGCACGCGCCGACGCTTACGCGGACCGGTATCGCTTCGTCCTTGAAGAGAACGGGCACCGCGTTCACGGCGACCACCTTTTCGAGCACCTTCGCGGCCGCATCTCCACCCGCCCCAGTCAGGATCAGGCCGAACTCATCGCCGCCTATGCGCGCCACGGTATCGGCCTCGCGCACGCAGCCGCGCGTGCGCGCCGCGACTGCCTGCAGGGCAGCGTCGCCGGCGAGGTGGCCAAACCGATTATTCGTCTCACGGAAGCAATCCAGATCGAGCACGACGACAGTGAGCGGCTCGCGGCGCCGCTGCGCCTCGCGCAGGGCCTGGGCCAGGCGGTCGAGGTACAGGCTGCGATTGGGCAGCCCAGTGAGACTGTCGTGGGTGGCGGCGTGGGCGAGCCGCCGGAGTTCCTGCGCGCGCTCGGTCACGTCGCGGCCGAAGGACACGAAGCCGCTGCCGAGCGGCCGGATAATCTTCTCCTCGTAGTAGAGCTCCCCGCCCTTCCTGCGGTTGGTGAAGACGGCGCGGAATTCCTGGCCCGCGAGCAGCGTTTTCCACAGCGCGCGGTAGAAGTCGGCCTCGTGCGTGCCAGACTTGAGCGCCGCGGGCCGGTTGCCCACCAGCTCGTCGCGCCGGTAGCCGGTCATGCGCTCGAAGGCCGAGTTCACGTACTCGATCCTGCCGTCGCGATCGGTCACCAGGACGCCGTCGGGGCAATGCTCGGCGTAGTCGCGGAAACCGCTCTCCATGTCCCTATTGCACGCCGCGAGCCGCCGCGCGATTTGATTTCGATCAAGCTCGCGCTGGTATATTGCCCGCCTATGATCAGGGTCCTCATCGCAGACGACCACAAGATCGTGCGCGACGGCCTGCGGCGCATCCTCGCCGCGACCGCCGACGTCCAGGTCGCCGCCGAGGCGGCGAGCGGCGACGAGGCGCTCGCCCTGGTGAAGGCGCAGGACTTCGACGTGGCGATGCTCGACATGTCGATGCCGGGACTCTCCGGCCTCGACCTCATCAAGCGGCTGAAAATCGAGAAACCGAAGCTGCGCATCCTGGTGCTGTCCATGCACGGCGAGCAGCAGTATGCCGCGCGCGTCCTCAAGGCCGGCGCGGCCGGCTATCTCGGCAAGGACAGCGCAGCGGAGCTGCTCGTCTCCACGCTGCGCAAGATCGCTGGCGGCGGCCTGCACATCCCCGAGGCCGCCGCCGCGGGACTCGTCGCCAGCGAGAGGCCGGCGCACGAATCGCTTTCGGACCGCGAGTTCGAGGTCCTGCGCTTTCTGGTCGAGGGCCTCGGTCCGACCGACATCGCCGCGCGCCTGCACCTCTCGGTCAAGACCGTGAGCACGCACAAGACGCGGATCCTCGAGAAGCTCAACCTCGGCAGCACCGCCGAGCTCGTGCGCTACGCGATGGAGCAGAAGCTGGTCTAGACCGGCATGACCTCCGCCGATCCGGTCGTAGACGAGTACGCGAGGGCCGCGGAGCGCTACGACGAGAAGTGGGCGTTCTACCTGGAGGCCACGACGCGCGAGACCTTGCACCGCCTGCCGATGAGCCCGAGCGCGCGGTTACTGGACATCGGGTGCGGCACGGGAGAGCTGCTGCGGCGACTGAGGGCGAAATACCCCAGCGCCCTTCTGGCCGGCCTGGACCCGGTCCCGGAGATGCTCGCGGTGGCGAAAGACAAGCTGAACGGCACCGAGGATCTGAGGATCGGCTACGCCGACTCGCTGCCGTGGCCGTCGTGCAGCTTCGACTTGGTGGTGTCCTGCAACATGTTCCACTACATCACGCACCCGGTCGAGGCGCTGCTGGAAATGGAGCGCGTGCTTCGCCCCGGCGGAGCGATCGTGCTCACGGACTGGTGCGACGACTACGTCGCCTGCCGGGTCTGCAATCTGTATCTGCGCCTCACAAACCGCGCGTTCTACAAGACCTATCAGCAGACCGAGTGCCTCGACCTGCTCCACCGCGCCGGTTTCGGGAACGTGAGGCTCGACCGCTACAAGATCAACTGGCTTTGGGGCCTGATGACCGCGGTCGTCACCGTGAGCTGAGCCTCGACGAAGTCATTCATCCCATAACGTCAGCAGCACCATCACGCCGATCGCAGCCGCGGCCACCGCGCCGATAGCCCGCGCGACCGCGGCCGCGGTGACGTCCTCCGGGGCCAGGTCGGTGATCCCGTCCGGCCAGATCGCCAGGACGATCACGAGACCTCCAATGAGCACGAAGCAGGACGCGAGCAGGCGCTTGATGAGCGTCGGGTAAGGCATGCTCGCCGAGGGCTCCAGATTTCGAAGCACCAATTCGACCATGCCGAGGGCGAGCGACTCGGGTGCCTTTGTATGCCGCGACGACAAATGCCTCGTAAAAGTCGAGTCGCCGGAAAGGGACTTTTCGCGGACACCGGCACTCACCCAAGGGTTCGATGGCTCGGAATATTCCTACAAATGAACGCGCCGTCCGGCTATATACGGGCCAAGCCGATCGCCCCGACACTCCCGGGATGAAAGTCTTCCTCGTCGAGGACGCGCCGCTCCTGCGCGAGCGCCTGATGGCGCTCATCGCCTCGGTGGGCGCGAGCACCGTCGGCCATGCCGACGGCGCGCGCGCGGCGATCGAGGGCATCCTGGCGGCGGCGCCCGACGTGGTGGTGCTCGACCTGCACCTCAAGGACGGCAACGGCTTCGACGTGCTGCGCGCGGTGCGCGAGGCAGCCCCGGCCATCGCCTTCTTCGTCCTCACCAATCACCCGCACGAGGGCTACCGCGCGAGCGCCGTGCGCCTCGGCGCGCGCGGGTTCTACGACAAGTCGAGCGAGTTCGAAAAGCTGCGCGACGCGCTGGCCGCGGCCGCAGCGTAGGAATCGTCCTAGCCGCGCGAGCGGCGCTTTCCGAGCCGTCTTTCAGCCCCCGCCGATAGGGCGCGCGTGCGCGCGCGGCCACACTGTGGCCATGCAAAGCGTTTTCCTGGTCGAAGACTCCGCCTCCATCCGAGAGCGCCTGGTGCGCCTTCTCGAGAGCGTTCCCGGGGCGCAGGTGGTCGGCCAGGCAGGCGACGCCGACGAGGCGATCGCCGCGATCCTCGCCGCTCGGCCCGACGTCGTGCTGCTCGACGTGCAGCTCGAGCAGAGCAGTGGCTTCGACGTGTTGCGCGCCGTGCACAGCCTCGAGCCCCGCATCGCGTTCTACATGCTGTCCAACTTCGCCAGCGAGCCTTACCGCCGCCAAGCCGAGCGCCTGGGCGCCCGCGGCTTCTTCGACAAGACCACCGACTTCGAACGCCTGCGCGACCTCGTCGCGCAGCGCGCCGCGAGCTAAGGGGAGATCGCACATGCAAGTCGCCGCCGCCGTCATCGCCATCCATCCCGCCGAGAGGCGCATGCCCGCGCCGCGCAAGCACGCCGCGAGCTGCTCGAGCTGCAACCTGCGCGAGCTGTGCCTGCCGGGCGCGCTCGACGCGGAAGACCTCGCGCGCATCGACAACCTGGTGTATGCACGCCGCCGCCTGAAGCGCGGCGAGGCGCTCTACCAGGCGGGGGCCGAATTCAAGGCGATCTACGCGATCCGCAGCGGCTCCTTCAAGGCGAGCCTGTTCGACGGCGACGGCCGCGAGCAGGTCAGCGGGTTCTTCATGGCCGGCGAGCTCCTCGGCCTCGAGGGTCTGGGCTCGGGCGCCTATCAGGCGGGCGCCATCGCGCTCGAGGACAGCGAGGTCTGCGTG
>JBJMWH010000314.1:0-5761 GCA_045810245.1 Burkholderiales bacterium
CCAGCACGCGGAACACGCCGGTGGCGTTGATCTTCTCGCGCAGCTCCTGCGCGTACTTCAGCGAGCGATCGAGCAGCCGGTAGCCCTCCATCACCGCCTGCTTGCGCGCCACGTCCAGGCTCGCGATCAGGTTGTACTGCGGGCTCGTCGACGCGTGCATGTTGAAGTTCTCGCGGAACAGGTGCTCGTCGAACAACGGATCGTTGACGTGGATCATGCTCGCCTGCGAGAACGCAGAGAGCACCTTGTGCGTGCTCTGGGTGACGTAGTCGGCCCCGGACTCGAGCGCCGTGGGCCGCAGCTCCGGGTGGAAGCGCGCGTGGCCGTACCAGGCCTCGTCCACGATCACCTTGATGCCCGCCTCGTGCGCGGCCGCGATGATGGGCGCGAGGTCGTAGCGCAGGCCGTCGTAGGTGCAGGAGGTGAGGATCAGCGCTTGAGCATCCGGGTGCTTGTCGATTTCCTTCAGCAGCAGCTTCTTCGGCACCGGGCCGTACAGGCCGTACTTGCGGTTGAGCGCCGAGTCGAGATAGATCGGGTGCGCGCCCGAGAGCACCACGCCGTGGTGCACGCTCTTGTGGCAGTTGCGGTCGAGGATCAGCTTCTCGCCGGGCGCGATCAGCGTCTGGAAGATCACCTTGTTCGCGGTCGAGGTGCCGTTGGTGGCGAAGAAGGTGCGCTTGGCGCCGAACGCCTTGGCCGCCTTGCCCTGCGCTTCGGCGATGACTGCTTTCGGCTCCATCAGCGAGTCGAGCATCGGCACCGAGACCGAAAGGTCGGCGTCGAACACGTGCTCGCCCATGAACTCGTAGAAATCATTCACCCACGGGCTGCCGCGCAGCGATTCGCCCGACGAATGCCCCGGCGTGTGCCACTGGTCCTTCGCCATCCAGACGTAGTTCTTGAGCTGGTCGTAGAACGGCGTGCGCGCGCGCTCCTGGATCTGCGCGTTGAGGATGCGGTAGATGCCGCGGTAGTCGCGCTCCTCGCGGTAGAAATAGCCATCCACGGACTCCGCGAACAGGGCGTCGACCACGTCGTCTTCCTTCTCCTGCGCGATCAGGATGTAGACGTCGAGCTCGGGCCGGAAGCGGGTAATGCGCCGGACGAGCTCCAGCGCCGACATCTGCAGCTCCTTCTTGTCCTTGTTCCTGCCGTTATTCCGCGACAGCGAATAGAGCGTGTCGTCGACCAGCACCGCCTGCAGGTCGCCGTCGGACTCGATCACCGACAGCGCTTCCTTGGCGGTGGTTACGCCGGTGAAGCTGATGCCGAGGGGATTGTCGAGCGCGCGCGCGGCGGCGTTGAGGCCCTTGACGAACTCGCGCAGCACCAGATGCTCATCGTTGATGACGAGGATGCGGCACGAAAGTTTGGGCATCAAAGCGTGGGCATCAGTACGGCTCAGTATAATTTTGCATGCCCGAGCCGGCCGTCGAGCCGGACTTCTCGACGAAAATGCAGAGTGCTACTTCAGGGTCTTGAGCGCGTGCGCGAGCCGGCTCTTGTGGCGGTCGCCCGCGTTCCGGTGCATCACGCCCTTGGCGACGACGCGGTCGATGACGCGCTGCGATTTGCGCAGCACGTTCTCCGCCGCGGCCCGATCGCCCCCCGCCACGGCCTTCTTCACGTTCTTGATCGCCGTGCGCACCGCGGTGCGCAGGCTCATGTTGTGCACGCGGCGCACCTGCGCCTGGTGAGCGCGCTTGCGCGCCGATTTGGTGTTGGCCATGAACTGGATACCCTTAGAAGGGGCGGGATTCTAGCATGAACCTCCTGCGGGCCCTGGTCACGGTGAGCGGCCTCACGTTCGTGAGCCGGATCCTCGGCTTCGCGCGCGATTTCATCATCGCCCGGGCGTTCGGCGCCGGCCTCGCCACCGACGCGTTCTTCGTCGCCTTTCGCCTGCCGAACCTGCTGCGGCGCCTGTTCGCCGAGGGCGCTTTTTCGCAGGCGTTCGTGCCGGTGCTGGCCGAGCAGAAGAACAAGACCTCGCCCGATGAGGTGCGATCGCTCATCGACCGCACCGCGACCTTGCTCTTCCTGGCGCTGGTGGTGACCGCGCTTCTCGGCATAGCCATCGCGCCCCTCGTGGTCTACGTCTCGGCGCCGGGCTTCGCCTCCGACCCGGCGAAGTTCGACCTGACCGTCGCAATGCTGCGGATCACGTTCCCGTACATCGCGTTCATTTCGCTGGTGGCCTTCGCCGCCGGGGTGCTGAACACCTGGAACCGCTTCTCCGTGCCGGCGATCACGCCGGCGCTGCTCAACGTCGCGTTCATCGTCGGCGCGCTGTTCTTCGCCGAGCGCTTCGATCCGCCGGTGCTGGTACTGGCGTGGGCGGTGTTTGCCGGCGGGGCGCTGCAGCTCGCCTTTCAGGTGCCCTTCCTCGCCCGGCTGGGACTGCTGCCGCGCTGGCGCCTGGACTTATCGCACCCCGGGGTGCGGCGGATCCTGAAGCTGATGGGGCCCGCGGCCTTCGGCGTGTCGATCAGCCAGATCTCGCTCCTCATCAACACGATCTTCGCGTCGTTCCTCGTCACCGGCAGCGTGTCGTGGCTCTATTACGCCGACCGGCTGATGGAGTTTCCTTCCGGCATGCTCGGCGTCGCCCTCGGGACCATCCTGCTGCCGAGCCTGTCGAAATATCACGCCGACGCGAACCATGAGGAGTACGCGCGGCTGCTCGACTGGGGCTTGCGCGTCACGGTATTGCTCGCCGTTCCGGCGGCCGTGGCGCTCGCGGTCCTCGCGCTGCCGCTCATCGCGGCGCTCTTCCACTATGGGCGGTTCACGGCGGAGGACGCGTGGATGACACGTCAGGCGCTCATGGCCTACAGCGTCGGCCTGGTCGGGATCATCATGGTCAAGATCCTCGCGCCCGGCTTCTACGCGCGACAGAACATCATGACGCCCGTCAAAATCGGCATTTTCACGCTCGTCGCGACCCAGGCCCTGAACCTCGCGCTGATCGGTCCGCTCAAGCACGCCGGGCTCGCGCTCGCCATCGGCCTCGGCGCCTGCCTGAACGCAGCATTGCTCTACCGCGGCCTGCGCAAGAACGGAACTTACCAGCCGGTGCCGGGCTGGCCGGTCTTTCTGCTGAAAATCGGTGCGGCGGTGGGCTTCATGGCCATCGTGCTCTTCACCACGATGGGCGACGCCCGCTGGTGGCTCGCGGCCGGCTGGGAGCGCAAGATCCCCGCGGTGATCGGGCTGGTGATCCTGGGCGTCGCGGTTTATGCAGGATGCCTGTTCGCCCTCGGCTTCAGGCCGCGCGATTTCTCGCGCCGGGCGGCGGGATGAGCCTGGAGCCCTTTGCGTCGGAGGTGAGGCGCGAGGACCGCGACATCGACCTGGCGCTGTGCTGCCTGCTGATCGCGCAAGACCGCTACCCGGCGCTGGACGTCGCGCGTTACCTGGACGAAATCGAACGCATGGCGCTGCGCCTGCGGGCGGACATACCCGAGGCTTTGGACCCCGAAGAGCGCATCGTGGCGCTGAACGAGTTCCTGTTCGGCGAGCTTGGGTACCGGGGTAACACGCGCGACTACTACGATCCGCGCAACAGCTATCTGAACGAGGTGCTCGACCGCAGGACCGGCATCCCGATCACCCTTTCGGTGCTTTACATGGAGCTTGGCCGGCGCGTTGGCCTCGCGGTCGAGGGCGTGTCGTTTCCCGGGCATTTCCTGGTGCGCGTGCAGCTGCGCGGCGGCGTGATCCTGCTCGATCCGTTCGCGGGCGGGGCGCCGCAGTCCGAGGCGGAGCTGCGCGCCCGGCTGAAGCGCGTGATCCCGGAGGGGGTCGCCGGCGACGTGCCGGTGGCCGAGCTGCCGCTCGACCAGTTCCTCGAGCCGGCTGGCAAGCGCCAGATCCTGATGCGCCTGCTGCGCAATCTCAAGGCGATCTATCGCGACACCGACAAGCCGGAGCGGCAGCTCGAGGTGCTGAACCGGATGCTCGTCGTCACGCCCCAAGCCGCGGCCGAGCTGCGCGACCGCGGCGAGATCTACCAGCGCCTGGAGTGCTGGCAGCCTGCGCTCAAGGACTTCACCGATTACCTCGAGCGCGAGCCCGATGCCTCCGACATCGACGATGTGCGCGTCCGGATGATGGAGCTGAGGGCGCTTTGCTCGCGGATGAGCTGACTTCCTGACAGCCCGCGTAACCGCTTAGAATCGGCGCAATCCAAACCAAGAGGACGAGGACATGACACGCAGAACGTTTCTGAAGAACGCCGCGGCCGGAGTCGCGGCGGGCACGCTCGCAGCCCCGGCGATCGCGCAATCGCAACCGACGGTCAACTGGCGCATGGCCGCGAGCTGGCCGAAGAGCCTGGACACGCTCTACGGCGGCGCCGAGCTCATCAGCAAGCGCGTAGCGCAGGCGAGCGGCGGGAAGTTCAACATCAAGGTGTTTGCGGCAGGCGAGATCGTCGGCGGCCTGCAGGTGATGGATGCGGTGCAGAACGGCACCGTGGAGTGCGGCCACACCGCGGCGTATTACTACTTCGGCAAGGACCAGACCTTCGCGTTCGGCACGAACATCCCGTTCGGCCTCAATTCGCGCCAGCAATACGCCTGGTACAACCACGGCGGCGGCCTGGAGCTGATGCGCGAGTTCTACAAGGAATACAACTTCACCACCCTCATCGCCGGCTGCACGGGCTGCCAGATGGGCGGCTGGTTCCGCAAGCCGGTCAAGTCCGTGGCCGATCTGAAGGGCTTGAAGTTCCGCATCGGCGGGACGGGCGGCACGGTGCTCGCCAGGCTCGGCGTGGTGCCGCAGCAGATCGCGGGCGGCGACATCTACCCGGCGCTGGAAAAAGGCACCATCGACGCGGCCGAATGGGTCGGTCCGTACGACGACGAAAAGCTCGGCTTCTACAAGGTGGCCAAGCACTATTACTACCCCGGCTGGTGGGAAAGCGGCTCGACCACCGAATTGTTCATCGGCACGAAGGCCTGGGAGTCGCTGCCCAAGGACTACCAGGGGATGCTCGAATCGGCCTGCGCCGAAGCGTATGCCTGGATGCTCGCCAAGTACGACGCGCTCAACCCGCCGGCGCTGAAGCGCCTGCTCGCCAATGGCGTGCAGCTCGCGCCGTTCCCGAACGACGTGCTGGCCGCGTGCTACAAGGCCTCGGAGGAAAACTACGAGGAGGTCGCGTCCAAGAACGCGAAGTTCAGGAAGGTGTACGAGCCGTGGAAAAAATTCCGCGCCGAGCAGGTGCAGTGGTTTTCCATCGCGGAAGGCCGCCAGGACAACTTCATGGTCAGCGCACAGCGCTCCGCGCAGCGCAGCTCTAGCAAGTAGGGCCAAGCATCGCGGTCGCCATAAAAAGCCCCGCGCTGCGGGGCTTTTATTTTTGTATTTCGGACGATCGAGGAGGTCGGGATGAAACGTCGTTACTTTCTGAAAAATGCGGGTGCGGCGCTCGCCGCAGGCACTGCGACGGCCGCACCGGGTGTCGCGAGCGCGCAAGCGCCGGCCGTGTCCTGGCGCATGGCGCTGAGCTGGCCGAAGAGCCTGGACGCGCTTTACGGCGGAATGGAATTTCTCGCCAAGCGGGTTTCGGACGCGAGCGGCGGAAAGTTCAACATCAAGATATTCGCTGCCGGCGAGATCGTCGGCGGATTGCAGGTGCTCGATGCCGTGCAGAACGGCACCGTGGAGTGCGGACACACCGCGAACTATTACTATTTCGGCAAGGATGCGACGTTCGCCTTTGCGGCCGCGATTCCGTTCGGCCTGAACG
>JBJMWH010000315.1:0-2861 GCA_045810245.1 Burkholderiales bacterium
TCAAACTGCTCGGCCCTTCCCTTAGCCGCTTCTTGTCCAACAAGCGATGGCAGGTTAGTTCAGTTTCGGTGAGGGTGCAACTTAAAAGCTCACGCCAAGTGCTTGGTGTGTCGCAGAAATCTGCGCATTTCTCCACACATACGCTGGATTCCTTGAGAACACTTCATGAGCGTATGAGCGATTCGCCGGCGCGCGAGGCGCTGGCCGCATTGCTGCGCCACCAGCATCCCGCCCAGCCGCAGAAAGGGCCAGGGCCGGTGTCAGGACGGAGCGCGAAAACGGCGAAGCTGAATAAGCCGGATCAGGCGAACTGAGCGGCCAGGCGGGCGACGCCCGCCGGAGTTTCCTCGGGGCTCTCGAACACGACGACTTCCATGGCATCGCCATCGGCCAGGGCGGCGCGCAAAAGGCGATTGTTGAGGCCGTGTCCCGACTTGTGCGCGCTGAAGGCGGCGAGCAACGGCTTGCCCAGCAGGTAGAGATCGCCGATGGCATCGAGCAGCTTGTGGCGGATGAACTCGTCCGCGAAGCGCAGCCCGTCGCTGTTGAGCACGCGGTATTCGTCGAGCACCACCGCATTTTCGAGCCCCCCGCCCAGGACGAGCCCGTCGTCGCGCAGTTGCTCCACCTCGTGCATGAAGCCGAAAGTGCGCGCCCGCGCGATCTCCTTCAGATACGAGGTCTCGGCGAAGTCGACGCTCACCGCCTGGGTGGTGCGCTCGATCACCGGATGGCGGAACTCGATCGAGAACGAAAGGCGATAGCCGTCGTAGGGCTCGAGGCGTGCCCACTTGTCGCCTTCGACCACCTCCACCCGGTGCCTCACGCGCAGGAATCTCTTGGCGGCCGGCTGCTCTTCGATGCCGGCCTGCTGCGCGAGCAGGACATACGGCGACGCGCTGCCGTCCATGATCGGCAGCTCGGCCGCGTCGAGCTCGACGTAGGCGTTGTCCACGCCCATGCCGCCGAACGCGGACATGAGGTGCTCGACGGTGTGGATCTTCACGTCACCCTGGACCAGCGTGGAAGCGAGGCGGGCTTCGCCGACGAGCTCGGCGCGCGCCGGGATGTCGATCGCCGGGTCGAGGTCGACGCGGCGGAACACGATCCCGGTATCCGGCGGCGCGGGTCGCAGCGTGATGCGCACCTTGCGCCCAGTGTGCAGGCCCACGCCGGAGGCGGTGATAAAGGATTTGAGGGTGCGTTGCCGAAGCATAGGGTGGATCACTTCCGGACCACATCGGACACTTCTGCTGCCCGGACACTTCTGCTGCCGGACCGCTTCCGGTGCAGGGGTAATTTTAGCTCACAAGATCGCTCGGCGGCGGAACGCCCGGCAAGGTTGAGCGCTCCGCCGCGATGCTTTCGCCCTAGTCAGCCTGCTTGCGCAGGAAGGCGGGAATGTCGTACTTGTCGACCCCCGACTGCTGCAGCGCCTCGACCGTCGAAGCGCGGTTGCGCCGGATGACCGCGGGCGCGTCGAGCTGATGATAGTCGACCGGGCCCGGCAGATTGTCGGTCCCGGTCTTCTGGGTCGCGACGTTGTTCAGCACGAGCTGCGGCTTGGGCTGCTTCGCCGCCGAAGCCAGGCCCAGTCCCGTCGCCACCACGGTCACGCGCAGGCCTTCGGCCAGCGCGTCGTCGTACACGCCGCCGTAGATGATGGTGGCGTCGTCCGCCGCGAAGGTGCGCACGATGTTCATGACTTCCTTCGTCTCGCGCAGCTTCAGGCTCGCCTTCGACGCCGTGATGTTGACCAGCACCCCGCGCGCGCCCGCGAGGTTCACGCCTTCGAGGAGGGGACAGGCGATCGCCTGCTCCGCCGCGATGCGCGCGCGGTCGATGCCGCTCGCCATCGCCGAGCCCATCATCGCCATGCCCTGCTCGGACATGACCGTGCGGACATCCTGGAAGTCGACGTTGACCAGGCCGGGATTGTTGATGATCTCGGCGATCCCGGCGACCGCGTTGTTGAGCACATCGTCGGCGGCGCAGAAGGCGTCTTCCTGCGTCACGTCTTCGCCCAGCACCTCCTCCAGCTTGTCGTTCAGGATGACGATCAGCGAATCGACATGAGGCCCGAGCTCCTCGATGCCGCGCTCGGCGATCTTCATTCGCTTCGAGCCCTCGAAGGAAAACGGCTTGGTGACCACCGCGACCGTCAGGATGCCGAGCGAGCGCGCCACTTCGGCGATCACCGGCGCGGCGCCGGTTCCAGTGCCTCCGCCCATGCCGGCGGTGATGAACACCATGTGCGCGCCGGCCACCGCTTCCTCGATGCGGTCGCGGTCGGCGAGCGCCACCGCGCGCGCCTCCTCGGGCTTCGCGCCGGCGCCGAGGCCGCTCGAGCCGAGCTGGATCTGATTCGCCGCCTTGTTGCGCGAGAGCACCTGCGCATCGGTATTGACGGCGATGAACTCCACGCCCTGCACGCCCTGGTCGATCATGTGGTTCACGGCGTTGCCGCCGGCGCCGCCGACCCCGATCACCTTGATGATCGGGCCGCTCACTTCGCTGTCTACGATCTCGAACATTGTTGTTGTCTCCTTGCCTGTAGTTACGCTTCAAAAACCCTTAGTTACGCTTCAAAAACTCTAAAAATTGCGCTGAAACCACTCCCTCATCCGCCCGAGCACGGCCTTGAACGACCCGCTCTGACGCGAAAGCTGTCCATGCTGCACCTGCGATGCGCCCTCGAAGAGAAGCCCGACGGCGGTGGCGTAGCGCGGCGAGCGCACCACATCAGCGAGGCCGCCCTGGTAGCGCGGCAGCCCAAGGCGCACCGGCATGTGGAAGATCTCCTCACCCAGCTCCACCATGCCGTGCATGGTCGCGGAGCCGCCGGTCAGCACCACGCCGCT
>JBJMWH010000316.1:0-2802 GCA_045810245.1 Burkholderiales bacterium
GACGACGGGGCGCTCGAGCTCGAAGCCTTCTTCGACGACGACTGCTCGCCGCACGCGGCGAGGGTCAGTGCGGCGGCAGCCGCGATTAGCAGGGTTTTGGTCATACCGGTTCCTTAAGGGGTTGGGGGCGCAATTCTAGGCTGCCGCGCATGAAATTTCATCCCTCCTGGGTGCTGGTTCGACTGTTAAAGGCCGACCGTGGTGCTGGAAACCGCCGGAAACGAGGCGGCCCAGATCTCGCCGAAGCGCGCCCGCATCGCGAGCGCCTCGGGCTCGTCGGCGAGCCCGATCGCCCCGCGGTAGCGAGCCGCCATCGGCCGGCGTACGTAGTCGACCGAATCGAGCACCAGGAAGGCGTCCTGCAGCTCGCGGATCTCCTCGTGCGTGCGGTGGATCTGGATCGCATGGCTATAGCGCGCAAGCAGGCTCATCATGCGCGCGCACTCGCGCTGAAGGTGCTGGGGCTCGTGCAGCACCATGTAGAGGCGCCGGGTGCGGCTTGCGCTCAGGAAGCCCTCCAGGCGCGCGACGCGCGCCGCGTCATTGAGCCGCAGCGCGGCGCCGTCCGGATCGAAGATGCGCAGCTCGCGCCCCGGGCGCTCGAGCAGGCGCTCGAGCGCGGCCTGGAAGCCCTCGCGCGTATCGAAGCTCTCGTACACGGCGTCAGTCATCGCGTTCCTTTCTTGCGTAGTGCACGTACCCTGCGCGGCGCCATTCTGCGAGCAGGCCGGCGAGCGGCGCAAGGAACGCCTTGGCGGCCTGGCGCCGGTCGGCGAGCTCGCGCAGCAGCCGCGGATGGCGCACCGCCAGCGCTTCCCCGTTGATGAAAAAGCGCTCGCCGTAGTAGAGGAGCGAGGTCTTCGGATCCAGCCGCACCGCCGCGCCGCGGCTCTTGCGCGGCCTGAAAACCACGTGCGGCTTGGGCGAGCTGAGGTAGCAGCCGAGGAAATCGATCACGTCGCCGCGGGACCAGCGGATGCGCGCGAGCACGTTCTCGCTGAACTGCAGCATTTCGCGCGGGATGCGCGCCGGGCGCGACGCCGGCGCGAGCCGCGGGTCGCGGTACGCCGCGTCGGGCAGGCCGCGCTCGTGGAGCCAGTCGAGGAACGCCGCGCCGAGCTCGGCGCCGCGCGGCGCCCGGAAGCCGATCGAGTAGGTATAGCACTCTTCGAGCGCCACGCCGTCGTGCTCGACCCCCGGCGGGAGGTAAAGCAGGTCGCCGGGATGCGCGATGTATTCTTTTTGTACGACGCGCCACCTGCGGCGGCCGGGTCCCTGCAGCAGGAACACGTCGTAAGAGTCGACGTGCGGCCCGACCCCGCCACCGGGCGTCGCGTAGCTCACCATCACGTCGTCGAGGCGCGCCTGGGGAACGAACGCGAAGCGCCGCAGCAGCGCGTCGGCGGCGGCCAGGTGCAGGTTCACGCCGGAGACCAGCAGCGTCGAGCGCCTCTTCGCAAGGATAATCTTTTCGAAAGGCCCGTGCCGCGTATCCCGGTGTGCGCCGCGGCGTTCCACCATCCGGGATTCGACGTCGTCGCGCGCGGCGAGCGCCGCGAGCGCGCGCTTGTCGATCACGCCGCCGAACCCCGGCAGCGCCTGCGGCACGAAAAGCGGGCGCTTTTGCCAATAACGACGCAGAAACGTGCGTGGCGAAAGTCCTCCGAGCAGTCGCAGTCTCATCGCGGCGGAAATTATATGTAGCGCGCGAACTACACACTGCGCGCGACAGTTGTCAAAGCGAAAATGATTTGGCATAGAATCGGCGCACCATGCTCGAACCGGGACAACCCGCGCCGGCCTTCGAACTGCCCGATGCAGACATGCAGACGGTGGAGCTCTCCACCTTCAAGGGAAAGAAGAACGTAGTGCTCTATTTCTATCCCAAGGACGGCACGCCCGGATGCACGCTGGTCACCACCGATTTCTCCGACCACGAGGAGCAGTTCGTCAAGCACGACTGCGTGGTGCTCGGCGTGTCACGCGACGACTGCCTCACGCACGCGGATTTCCGCGACCGCAACGGCGTCACCATCGGCCTGCTCTCCGACACCGAGGGCGACGTGTGCCGCAAGTACGGCGTCATCCAGCACAAGCAGACCGAGGACGGCGTGCGGCGCGAGTGCCTGGTGCGCTCCACCTTCGTCATCGACAAGAAGGGCGTCATCCGCCACGCCGAATACGGCGTCAACCCCCGCGGCCACGCCGCGGAAGTCTTCGACGTGGTGAAAAAACTGCGGTCCTGATGCAGGTCGGCCGGGACACGGTCGTCGGGCTGAAGATCCAGATGCACGACGCGCAGGGCGCGCTGCTGCACGCGCCCGAGGACGCGCACACCTACCTCCACGGCGGCTACGGCGGCCTGCTCGAGGCGCTCGAGCGCTCGCTCGAGGGCAAGGAGCCCGGCGAGACCGTGCGCGTGCAGCTCGAACCCGAGCAGGCGTTCGGCGAGTACGACGCGGACCTCGTCCGGGTCGAGGCGGCCGAGCGCTACGGCGAGGGCGTCGCGGTCGGCATGGAGATCGAGGAGGACGAGCGCATGTACATCGTCACCGACGTGGCGCAGGGCAAGGTGGTGCTCGATGCCAACCATCCGCTCGCAGGAATTGCGTTACGTTTTTCGAGTGAAGTAATTAGCGTCCGGGCCGCCAGGCCCGAGGAAATCGAGCGCGGGGTATCATTGCCCTGAGGGAAGGGGGCAAATGACAACCTGGCACGCCGTCATCGCAGCGACGCTGCTTGCACTTCCGCGGATCGCGGAGGCGCAGCCCTATCCGAATCGCCCGATCCGCGTGATCGTGC
>JBJMWH010000317.1:0-4708 GCA_045810245.1 Burkholderiales bacterium
TGCCGCCGACCAGCGGCCAGTTGTCGGAGAAGCGCTCGCCGCCGTTGTCGCTCGTGAAGACCACCAGCGTGCGCTCGGCGGCGCCGGTGCGCTCGAGCGCGGCCAGCACCTGGCCGATGCCCTCGTCCATGTGGTGGATCATGGCGAGGTAGGTCTTCACCGAGCCGCCGTCGAGGTGGGCGATGTTGACGATGCGCCGCGACTCGTCTGCGTCGTCGCGGCTTTCCCAGGGCCAGTGCGGGGCGGTGTAGTGGAGCGAGAGCAGGAACGGCTCTGCCTTCTGCCGCTCCACAAAGGAGACCGCACGCTGCGACAGGAGATCGGTCATGTACCCGCTACGATGGACCTCTTCGTCGCCGTCATAGAGATCGTGTTTTCCGGCGGAGTCGCAGTGGCGGAAGTAATCGACGCCGCCGCTCATGGGCCCGAAGAACTCCTGGTAGCCGCTCTTCAGCGGTCCGAAGTGCGGCGGAAAGCCGAGGTGCCACTTGCCGATGAGCGCGGTCGCATAGCCTGCGTCGCGCAGGAGCGAGGCCAATGTCGGATGAGACGGCGGCAGCCCGAGGTCCGGGCGGCCGCGCCCGATGCGGCTGGCGATGGGCTCGTCGGCGGCGCCGCGCAGCCGGTACTGCCAGCGCCCGGTGGCGAGGGCGAAGCGCGTCGGCGAGCACACCGGCGAATTGGAATAGCCGTCGGTGAAGCGCAGTCCGTCGGCCGCGAGCCGGTCGAGGTTGGGTGAACAAGAGGCGCGTCCGCCATAGCAGCCGAGGTCGGCGTACCCGAGATCGTCGGCAAGGATGAAGACGAAGTTCGGCTTCAATTCAGTCGAGCTTCAGGCCGATGCGCTGCACGACCGGCGCCCACTTGGCGGCGGCCTCCTTCAGCACCTTGCGCGCGTCCTCGGGCGAGCCGCCCACGGTGACGATGTCGAGTGCGGCTGCGCGTTGCTTTATCTCGGACGACTCGAGCGCCTTGACCACTTCGCGGTTCATGCGCGCGAGGATCGCCTCCGGGACGCCCGTGCGCGCGAAAAGAACCAGGTAGAAGGGCGCGTCGAATCCGGGGGCGCCCGCCTCGCCTGCGGCGGGAACCTCCGGGGCGAGCGGCGAGCGCTTGGCCGTGGATACCGCGAGCGCAGTGAGCTTGCCGGCCTTGACGTGCGGCAATACCGTCGGTGTCGCGAGAAAACCGCAGTGCACCTGCCCGCCGACCACGTCGGTCGTGGCCGCCGCCGGCCCCTTGTAGGGCACATGCAGCATGCTGGTCGAGGTCATCGAAAGCAGCAGCTCCGCGGCGAGGTGCCCGGGGACGCCCGGCCCGCCCGAGGCGTAGGCGAGCTTCTCGCGCCGCGCGAGCCGGAGCAGCTCGGCGAGCGTCTTCGCCTGCACCGAGGGGTTGCACACCATCATCTGCGAGAAGCTGCCGAGCAGCGTAACCGGAACGATGTCGGTCCAAGGATCGAACGGCATCTTGCCGAACACCAGCGGGTTCACCGTGAACAGGGTGTCGGTCGTTATGCCGAAGACGTGACCATCGGGGGCAGACTTCGCGACCGCATCGGCGCCTACGTTGCCGCTCGCGCCCACGCGGTTCTCGACGATGAAAGGCTGCTTCAGCATGCCCTGCAGGCGCTCGTTCACCATGCGGGTGACGATCTCGGACGGTCCGCCCGGCGGGAAAGTAATCACCATGCGCACCGGCTTGGCCGGCCAGTCCTGCGCGCTGGCCGCCTGAGCGGCGCCGAGCGCGGCGCCGATCAGCGCGGATCGGATCCGCGGGGGAAGTCGCATCCCCCCATTCTAGTTACTTGGGCTTCGCCTCGTACTGGGAGATCGACTTCTTCAGCTCGCTGAACTCCGAGCAGGAGAAGAAGCACAGCTTGTCAAGCGCGCTCAGGTGTTCTTTGGCCTTCGGCAGGTTGCCGACCATGAGATAGGCCTCGCCGAGGTACTCGTGCGCGCCTCGATGCCGCGGATCCAGGCGCAGCGCCTCGTTGTAGTGCTTGAATACGAGGTTCATGTCGGGATCGGCGCCCTTGCGGATCGAGTAGGCGTAGAGGTTGTGATAGTCGGCGTTGCCCGGGTTGCGGGCGATCGCGTCCTTGAGGAGCGCCTGCGCCTGCGGCCAGTCCTTGGCGGCGATGGTCTTGCCTGCCTGCTCGAGAACCGGGTCGGTGCGGACCACGGGCTGCGTGTCGGCCGGCAGCGCTGCGGCCGGTGCCAGCAGAAGCGCGGCGAAGAGGAGAGTCGAAGGTTTCATGACAGGTCCCTGGTGTGTCGCTGTGGTTTGGAGGAAACTGCGCTCATTGTAGGAATCACGGCCGGGCGAAGGAAGCGGATTTACCACGCCGATACGAAGCGAAATGCGCCGGATACAAATCCTGCTCCTTGCCGCGCTAACAATGCTCGCCGAAGCGGCATTCCCGCAGGCACCGGCATCGCGCCAGGAAGCGCCCCCAGGTTCGCGCCAGGAAGCGCTCAGGTCTCTCGGCAGCGCCGATGCAGCGGCGCGCGCCGCGGGCGTTGTCTGGATCGCGCGCAACGGCGCAGAGGCGGACGCCGCGCCGCTGTACGAGCGGCTCCGGGACGAGAACCCCATGGTGCGCAGCTACGCCGAGCAGGCGCTCTGGATGCTGTGGAGCCGCTCGGGCGACGAGGCGCTCGACCGCCTGCTCGAGCGCGGCGTCGACGAGATGCAGTCGGGCCGCCACGTCGAGGCCATCGCCACGTTCTCGGAAGTGATCCGGCGCAAGCCCGCGTTCGCCGAAGGCTGGAACAAGCGCGCCACGGCGCTCTATCTCTCGGGCGAATACCAGCGCTCGCTCGCCGATTGCGCAGAGGTCATCAAGCGCAACCCGCGCCACTTCGGCGCGCTCTCGGGCGCGGGGCTGAACCATCTCGAGCTCGAAGAGCAGCGCCAGGCGCTCGGATGGTTCCGCCGCGCGCTCGAGGTCAATCCGAACATGGGCGCCATCGAAACCGAGGTGCGCCGCCTGGAGGAGCTGCTGCGCGGCCGCTCCACGTAGCCAGACTTGCTAGACGAAATCCTTCGCCGCCGCGTCGGCGTCGAGCGGCGCGCCGGTGAGATAGCCCTGGATGAAATCGCAGCCGCAGCTTTTGAGAAACGCGCGCTGCTCCTCGCTTTCCACGCCCTCGGCGATCACCTGAAGCTCGAGCGCATGCGCGAGTGCGACGATCGCGGACACGATCGCGCACTGGTCGGCGTCGGCGGGCAGCTCGCCCGTGAACGAGCGGTCGATCTTGAGGAGGTCCACCGGAAAGCGCTTCAGATACGAAAGGCTCGAGTAGCCGGTGCCGAAGTCGTCGATGGCGATCGACACGCCGAGCGCCTTGAGCCGGTTGAGCGTCGCCAGCGTGACGTCGGTGTACTGCATGGCGGTGGTCTCGGTGATCTCGAGCTGCAGCAGGTTCGCCGGCAGCCCGGTTTCGCGCAGCGCGGCCGCGACGGTATACACGAGCTTCGGATCGTTGAACTGCCGCGGCGAGAGGTTCACCGACACCGGCAGCCCGCGCTCGACGCCGATGAAGGTGGCCCAGCGGCAGGCCTGGCGCAGCACCCATTCGCCGAGCTTGAGGATCATGCCGCTCTCCTCGGCGAGCTGGATGAACTCGGCCGGCTCGACCACACCGCGCTCGGGGTGCTGCCAGCGCGCGAGCGCCTCATGAGCGGCGATGAGGCCGGTTTTCGCATCGACGATCGGCTGGTAATAGACGCGCAGCTCGTCCTTGCCGAGCGCGCGCCGCAGGTCGGCTTCGAGGGCCAGCCGGCGCGACGCCGCCTGGTTCATCTCGGCGGTGAAGAACTGGTAGTTGGCGCGGCCGAGCTCCTTGGCGTGGTACATCGCGGCGTCGGAGCTGCGGATCAGGGTCTCGGCGTCGCGGCCGTCCTCGGGGAACACCGCGATGCCGATCGACGGCGTGACGATGAGCTCGCGCTCCTCGGCCGCGAACGGCTGCGAAAGCTGCTCGAGCACCTTCTGCGCCACGTGCGCGGCGTCCGCGGCGCGCTTCAGCTCGGGCAGGACCACGATGAATTCGTCGCCGCCGATGCGGCAGATCGTGTCGCCCACGCGCAGCTGCCGGACGAGGCGCTGGGCGACCTCTTTCAGAACGATGTCGCCTACCGCGTGGCCGAGCGAGTCGTTGATCGCCTTGAAGCGGTCGAGGTCGACGAACATGACCGCGGTCTGCTTGCGGTTGCGGTACGAAAGCGCGAGCGCCTGCGTCAGGCGATCTTCCAGCAGCCTGCGGTTCGGCAGCCCGGTAAGCGCATCGTGGTCGGCGAGGTGCCGCGCGCGCGCGTTGGCCTCCTGCAGCTCGGTCGTGCGCTCGGCGACTGCGCGCTCCAGCGCGTCGCGCGAGGACTGCAGCAATTCGCGCGCCGCGTGCTCGGCGGTCACGTCCTCGAGGCTCCAGATCCATTCCTGGTCGGGCTCGCCCACGTCGATGCGCCGGCCGCGGGTGCGGCAGCGGAAGCACGAGCCGTCGCGGCGCTTGAAGAGCCACTCCGCGTCGTGGGTGTCGCCGGGCGCAGTGCCCTGGTAGGCGAGCCGGCCGGCCTCCTCCCACTCGGCGGGCGAGGCGAACAGCACCGCCGAGCTCTGCCCGACGAGCTCGCCCGGCGCGGCGCCGACCATTTCCTCGAGGAAGCGGTTGCAGCGCTGGATCGTGCGCGCGCGCATGAAGGC
>JBJMWH010000318.1:0-2628 GCA_045810245.1 Burkholderiales bacterium
TGGCGCCGATCTCGCGCAGCAGAAATTCGGGCGGCGGCTGGCGATCCGACTGCGCGCGTTCCGAGGGCGGCTTGAGCCGGGCTTCGATGTACGCGCCGAGGGCGCGGCCGCGCGCGACCAGCCACGAGCCGAATCGCCTGCGGCTGCGATCGTAGGCGTCGAGCGCGCGTTCAGGCTCGGCGCTCGCGGCCAGCTCGCGCGCGAGGGCTTCGCCATCGAGCGCCGCCTTGGTGACGCCGGCTCCCACGTGAGGACGCGCGACGAAGGCGGCGTCGCCGACCAGCGCGACGCGCCCTAGCGCCATGCGCGGCGATTCGAGGTCGAAGATGGCCTGGAAGAAGAGCGGCTCGATGAGCTCCATGAGCGCGGCGATCTGCGGCGCGAGCAGCGCATGGGCGTCGGCCCTGACCTTTGCGCGGATTTCGGGCCGCAGGAGCGGCGGCGGAATCGAGCTGCCGTAGCAGCGGCCGGCCGCGTCGGTGCACAGATCGGCCAGCGTGCGGTGATAGTCCGTCGGCCGGTACCAGATCAGGTTGTAGCAGCGCCGTCCCGGCCGCGTGTCGTTGTCGCGTCCCGGAACCGGATAGGTGAGCATCATCTCGCCCTCGGGCAGGCACATCGCGTAGCTCTCGAAGAGCTCGCGGTGGATTTGCGGCGGAAACGCAGTCTCGTCCACGAGGCCCCGCCATGCGACGTATCCGGCGTAGCGGGGCTGCACCTCGGGCCAGAGGAGCTCCCGCACGGTGGAGCGGATACCATCCGCGCCGATCAGGACATCGCCGTGCTCGCGCGTCCCGTCGGCAAAGGTCGCCGTAACGCCCCGGGCATCCTGCTCGAAGCGCTCGAGCGTCATCCCAAGCCGGTAGCTGGGCGCTGGAAGCGCGTCCTTGAGAAGGCTGTAAATCCGGCCCCATGAACTCTGGAGCTGCGGCACGGAGAGGCGGTGAATCAGGCGGCCGCTGCGATCCAGACAGATCCGCGTGGGCACTCGCACGCCGATCGTGTCGTCCACCGGCAGTCCCAGTCGGCGCAGCGCGGCGATCAATTCGCCGTGCGTGCCGATGCCGGCGCCGCGGCCCGCCAGGGGTTCGCCCACGCGCTCGAAGAGCGTAACGTCCCAGCCGACCCTGCGCAGCGCATTCGCGGCGAACAGACCCGCGATCGAGCCGCCGATCACCAGCGCGCGCCGCGCCATCGCGTCAGTTCGGTTTCATTCCCGCCGCCTTGACCAGCACGGCGTTGCTGCGCAGCTCCTCCCTTACGAGGGCATCGAGCTCGACCGGCGTCATTGCCATGGGCTCGGCGCCGAGCTTCGGCAGGCGCTCGCGCACCTCGGGCGATTGCAGCGCCGCGGCCGTGGCGTGGTGCAGGCCCTCGATCAAGGCCCCGGGCGTGCGTGCCGGAACGAACAGGCCGACCCAGAAGTTGTAATCGGAATCGGGGAAGCCCGCCTCAAGGGTCGTGGGCAGATCGGGGAGGATCGAGGCGCGCTTCGAGCTGCCGACCGCCAATGCCATCACCTTGCCTTCGCGCAGCAAGGGCAGCGCCGGTGCGATCGGCGAGAAGTAGAAGTCGAGCCTTCCGGCCACCACCTCCGTCAGCGCCTCGGGCGCGCCCTTGAAGGGAATGTGCACGGCGTCCATGCGCGCGCTGCGGCGGAAACGCTCGGCGTTGAGCTGGGTCGATGCGGCGGCCGAGCCGAAGTTGATCGATCCCGGTTTCGCCTGCGCGGCAGCGACCAGATCGGCAAGCGTCCTGAACCCCCTGGAAGGCGGGACAACCAGCACCGTGGGCAGGTTGGCGAGCGGCGAGACGCCCGCGAGGTCGCGGGCCGTGTCATACGGCAGTGCCGGATACAGGAAGGGCGCGACGGTATGGGCGGAAGAGGTCGCGAGCAACGTATAGCCGTCGGGCTCGGCCTTCGCCACGAAAGCGGCTGCGATCGTCGTGCTCGCTCCGGGGCGGTTGGCGACGATGACCGGCTGGCCGAGCAGGGTCGCAAGGCGCTCCGACAGCGTGCGGGCGAGAATGTCGGTTGCGCTGCCCGGCGTCAGCGAAACGACGATAGTGATCGGCTTTGCCGGCCACGCGGGCGCCTGTGCCAGCGCATTCGCGTGGACGCCGAGCAGAAGCGCCGCGAGCAAGAGCTTCATTCGGGGGTTTCCTCTGGCAATATCATGCCATGGCGCTCATCGAGGGAGTCGACGTCGAGCACCGCGGCAGCGGGCCCGACTTGGTCATCCTGCATTCGCTGCTTGCCGAGCGCTCCGCGTTCGACCGCGTGGTGCCTGCACTCTCCAAAAACCGCCGGCTGTGGCTTGTGAACCTGCCGGGCTATGGGGCCTCGCCGCCCGCCGGAACTTCGGTCGAGGACTACGCCGACCGCATAGCGGCTCTACTGGAATCATTGCCATTGCCAGGTGGTACCGACCTGCTCGGTAATGGCTTTGGCGGGTTCATCGCGGTCGCGCTCGCCGCCCGGCACGGCGCTCGGGTGCGTCGCCTGATCGCGGCGCCAGCGCTCGCTGCGTTTCCGGAGCCGGCCAAGCAGCCGCTGCGCGGGCTCGCCGAGCGGGTGGCGAAGGAGGGGATGTCGGGCGCGCTCGACGTGGCGATCCGCCGCATGTT
>JBJMWH010000319.1:0-5032 GCA_045810245.1 Burkholderiales bacterium
GTCGGCGACGCCACCGGATCCGCGCCGCCTTCGGCTTCGCTCTTTGGCGATCCCGTGCGCTTCATCACCGGCTTGTCCGAAAACCGCGAACTCAAGAAATGGACGCTGTGGGTGGTGTTGCTCGCCGGCGTGCTCCTGCTCGGATGGATGGCGCACCAGCTGCTGCGCGACATGGGCAAGGCGCCGTCGGGCCAGAAGAACTCTTAGCTTTTTGTCCGGCTATACTCGACCCCAATCAAGGCACCATGGGGAACGCAATGTCGCGCCAGGCGCGAGCGGCACTCTGCCGGGAGCTCAACCGGCCGGTTGTAGTCGAGGAAATCACCGTCGATCCGCCCAGGCCCGGCGAGGTGACGGTGAAGCTCGCCGCCTGCGGGGTGTGCCACTCCGATCTGTCTGCGACCAACGGCACGCTGGCGATGCAGCTGCCGCTCATTCTCGGACACGAGGCGGCCGGCGAGGTCATAGAGGTTGGCCCAGGCGTCAATGGCTTGAAGGAGGGCGATCATGTCGTGTCCTCGTTCATCTACATGTGCGGCGAGTGCCGCTTCTGCGTCGCCGGCCGGCCGGTGCTATGCATCGAGCAGGGGAAGGCGATCACCACGCTACCCGACGGCACGGTGCGCACGCGCGACGCGCGCGGCCAGCCGCTCAACGTCTTTTCGGGCTGCGGCGTGATGGCCGAGTACGCCACGCTGCACAAAGATAACGTGGTGAAGATCGATCGGAAAATCCCGCTCGACCGCGCGGCCCTGGTGGGCTGCGCGGTGACCACCGGGGTGGGTGCTGTGTTCAACACGGCGCGCGTCGTTCCGGGCTCGAGCGTGGCGGTGTTCGGCTGCGGCGGTGTCGGCCTCAACGTGATCCAGGGCGCGCGCATCGCGGGCGCGGAGCGGATCATCGCCATCGATACCCTGGAGGCGAAGCTCGACATGGCGAAGCAGTTCGGGGCGACCGATACGCTGCTTTTCAAGCCCGGCGAAGACGTCGCCAAGGGATTGAAAAAGCTGACCGGCGGCGGCCCGGACTACGCCTTCGAATGCGTCGGCAACGGCGAGCTGGCCGCGGCTGCCTACCGCGCGATCCGGCGCGGCGGGCTGGCGGTGGTGGTCGGGGTGGCGAAGCCCGGCGACTCGACCGCGGTGCGCACCATGACCTTGCCGTTCGAGGAGAAGACCCTGACCGGCAGCTACTTCGGCTCGTGCGTTCCGCGCATCGATTTCCCGCGCATGCTCGGCCTCTACATGAGCGGCAGGCTGAAGCTCGACGAGCTCATCACGCGGCGCTATTCGATCGGCGAGGCGCCGCAGGCGTTCGCCGATCTCGAATCCGGACGCAACGCCCGCGGCGTGATTGTCTTCTGATGCGCGCCTTCGGGTGACCGGCCGCATCCTGGTCGTCGACGACCAGCGGGCCCCAGCCGAGCTGCTTGCCGGCGTGTTGCAGGCGCGCGGCTACGATGTGTCGATCGCCGCGAGCGGCGAGGCCGCGCTCGAGGCGCTGCCCCACGCGGCGCCCGACCTCGTGATCGCCGACATCCGCATGCCGGGAATCGACGGCTACGAGTTGTGCCGCCGCCTGCGGGGTCAGCCCGATACCGCGCTGCTCCCGGTCATCCTCGTCACCTCGCTCGAGGCGATCGACGAGCGCGTCAGGGGCCTCGAGGCCGGCGCCGACGACTTCCTTTCCAAGCCGGTCAACTGGGAAGAGCTCTTCGCCCGCGTGCGCTCGCTGCTGCGGACCAAGCGGCTGCAGGACGAGATCCGCGCGCTGAACGCGGCGCTCGAGGAGCGGGTGCGCCGCCAGGTCGCCGAGCTCGAGCAGCTCGGGCGGCTGAAGCGCTTTTTCTCGCGCCAGGTGGTCGAGGCCATCGTCGCCGGCGGCGAGGAGATCCTGGCCCCGCACCGGTGCGAGATCACCGCGGTGTTTCTCGACCTGCGAGGCTTCACCGCGTTCACCGATCGTGCCGATCCGGAGGAGGTGCTCGAGCTGCTGCGCGCCTACCACGCGACGCTCGGGCGCACCGTCGACGAGTACGGCGGCACGCTGGAGCATTTCGCCGGCGACGGCGTGATGATCTTCTTCAACGACCCGCTGCCCGTGGATCGGCCCGCCGAGCGCGCGGTGCGCATGGCGATCGCGCTGCAGGAGGCGTTCACGCCGATCGCCGAGGCCTGGGAGAAGCTCGGCCACGACGTGGGCCTGGGCATCGGCATCGCACAGGGCGAGGCCACGCTCGGCGTGATCGGCTTCGAGCAGCGCTGGGAGTACGCGGCGATCGGGAACGTGCCCAACCTCGCCGCGCGCCTGTGCGGCGAGGCCCGCGCGGGCGAAATCCTGCTCGACGCGCAGGTCGAGCACGAAATCGCCTCGCTGTTCTACACCGAGCCGGTCGGGCCGCTCCAGCTGCGCGGCTTCTTCCAGCCGGTCCCGGCGTTCAGGCTCAGAGCGCGGAAGTGACGCCGAGGTCGCGGGCGATGGACCGCGCTTCGCTCTCGTCCCATTCCAGGCCGAGCGTCTCCTCGTCCCACTCGTCCGCCTCGATGTCGATTTCGAGGTCGTTGTCGAATTCTTCGGTGTCCATGCCTGCATATGTAAGGCCCGAGCATTACACCGCCTTCGCCGGGTCTGCACGCCGGGCGGACTAGACACTTCTTTTGTAGTGAAATGGGGCCCTGCGAAGACTCGCCATGGATAGCGCCGTGAACAAGCGTAGGCGGAACCTGCTGGTCGCAGCGCTCGTCCTCGTCGCGGCGGCCGCGGTCGTCGGCGCCTGGATGTACTACGACAAGACCCGCGGCGGCGAAGCTGCCGCCCAGCCGCAGGGGAAGACCGGGAACGCCGCGAAGGGCCGAGGCAAGGGCGGCGAAGGCGGCCCGATTCCGGTCGTGGCCAGCGCGGCCCAGGTCGGCGATATCCCGATCTATCTCAGCGGGCTGGGCACCGTGGTGCCGATGCGCACGGTCATCGTGCGCAGCCGCGTCGACGGTGAGCTCGTGCGGGTCAATTTCGCCGAGGGACAGTACGTGAAGGAGGGCGACCTGCTCGCGCAGGTCGACCCGCGCCCGTTCCAGGTTCAGCTCGACCAGGCGGAGGGCCAGCTCACCAAGGACCAGGCGCTGCTCGCGAACGCGCGCATCGACCTCGAGCGCTACCGTACGCTCTTCCAGCAGGACTCGATCGCCAAGCAGCAGGTCGACACCCAGGCCGCGCTGGTGCAACAGTACGAAGGCACGGTGCGCACCGACCGGGCGGTGGCCGACAACGCGCGCCTGCAGCTTTCCTATGCGCGCATCACCGCGCCGATCAGCGGGCGCCTGGGGCTGCGCCAGGTCGATGCGGGCAATATCGTCCACGCGGCCGATGCGAACGGCCTCGTCGTAATCACCGAGGTCGAGCCGGTCACCGTGGTCTTCACCCTGCCACAGGACAATCTGCCGGCGGTCATGCAGCGCGTGAAGAGCAACGCCAGGCTCGCCGTCGAAGCCTGGGACCGCGGGTTCCGGGTCAAGCTCGCTTCCGGGCAGCTTCTCACCGTCGACAACGTGATCGACATCACCACCGGCACGGTCAAGCTCAAGGCGAAGTTCGCCAACGCCGACCAGGCGCTCTTTCCGAACCAATTCGTGAACGCCCGCATGCTCCTCGACACGCGCAAGGGCGTGATCACCATTCCGAGCGCAGCGCTTCAGCGCGGGAGCCAGGGCAGCTTCGTCTATGTGGTCAACGACGACAACACCGTCGGCCTGCGGCCGGTGAAGCTGGGCCCGGGCGACGGCGAGCGCGTTGCCGTGGAATCGGGCGTCGCCGCGGGCGAGCGCGTGGTGGTCGACGGTATGGACCGCCTGCGGGAGGGCGCCAGGGTCCAGACCGGCGCCCGGCGGTGAACCCGTCGCGCCTTTTCATCCTGCGGCCGGTCGCGACCTCGCTCGCGATGGTGGCGATCGTGCTCGCCGGGCTGCTCGCCTTCCGCCAGCTGCCGCTCTCCGCGCTGCCTGAAGTCGATTACCCGACGATCCTGGTCGTGACCTTTTATCCGGGCGCGAGCCCCGAAGTGATGACCTCGTCGGTGACCGCGCCCCTCGAGCGCCAATTCGGCCAGATGCCGGGGCTGCGCCAGATGTCCTCCACCAGCTCCGGGGGCGCGTCGGTGATCACGCTGCAGTTCAACCTCGAGGTCGGGCTCGACGTCGCGGAGCAGGAGGTCCAGGCGGCGATCAACGCGGGCTCGAACCTGCTGCCGAGCGACCTGCCCGCGCCCCCGGTCTACAGCAAGGTCAATCCCGCCGACGCGCCGATCCTCACGCTCGGCGTCACGTCGAAGACCCTGCCGCTGCCGCAGGTGCAGACGCTGGCGGACACGCGCCTCGCGCAGAGGATCTCGCAGATCACCGGCGTCGGCCTGGTCACGCTCTCGGGCGGCCAGCGCCCTGCGGTGCGGGTGCGCGCGAATCCCAAGGCGCTCGCGTCGGCGAACCTCAGCCTCGAGGATGTGCGCACGGCGATCGCCGGGGCGAACGTCAACCAGGCGAAAGGCAGCTTCGACGGGCCCGAGCGTGCCTACACCATCGACGCCAACGACCAGCTTCGCTCGCCGGCCGAGTACCGCAAGATCGTGGTGGCGTACCGCAACGGCGCCCCGGTCCTGCTGTCCGACGTCGCCGACGTCGTCGAGGACGCCGAGAACGTGAAGCTCGCGGCGTGGATGAACGACGCGCCGGCGATCATCCTCAACATCCAGCGCCAGCCCGGCGCCAACGTGATCGAGGTGGTCGACCGTATCAAGGCGCTCGCGCCGCAGCTCCGCACGACGCTGCCTCCCGGCGTGGATCTCGCAGTGCTCACCGATCGCACGGTGACGATCCGCGCTTCCGTGCACGACGTGCAGATCGAATTGCTGCTCGCCATCGCGCTCGTCGTGGCGGTGATCTTCGTCTTCCTGCGGAAGCTGCGCGCCACGCTTATCCCGAGCGTCGCAGTACCGCTGTCGCTGGTCGGCACCTTCGCCTTCATGTACCTCGCCGGCTTCTCG
>JBJMWH010000320.1:0-10690 GCA_045810245.1 Burkholderiales bacterium
CTGGAACATGCTCGCCGTCACGGTGTACGAAGAGGACGGGAAGGCGGCCTCAGCTACTCCCATTGACTGGCGCCTGTGCCTGGTGCCGAAGACGGACTACGAAATCATCGACACCTGGTATGCGATGGGCATGGTCGGCACCGGAAGCAAGGACATCGAGGTGAAGGAAGTGTTCGTGCCCGAGCGCCGCGCGCTCGCCCTCGCCCGCTGCCGCGGCGGGCTCGAGCACCCGGGCGCCGCGCTGAACGACGGGCCGCTGTTTCGCGTCCCGATCGTGGCCTCGGCCGGGCATCCGCTCTCGGCCACCGCGCTCGGCGCCGCCGAAGGCGCCTTTGAGTCGGTAACAGAGAATTTCACGAAAAGAGTCGGCACCTATACGGGTGCCAAGGTCTCCGATTTCCAGGCGGTGCAGATCAAGATCGCCGAGGCGCGCGTGCTGATCGACTCGGCTACCCACCTCATGCGCCAATCCGGGCTCGGATTCCAGGAATACGCGGAGAAAAACGCAGTACCGGACATCGACACCAAGCTGCGCTGGCGCGCGCAGAACGCGTTCGCGGTGCGCCAGGCGCGCCAGGCGGTGGAGACCCTCTGGTCGTGCTACGGCGCCAACGCCATCTACACGCGCGACCCGCTCCAGCGCTACCTGCGCGACTTGCAGGCGATCGGCCAGCACTTCTCGTTCAATTTCGACATCGCCGGTGCGGCGTACGGCACATTCGCGCTCGGCGGCAAATACGCCAACCCGACGCTGTAGGACGGAATCGGGCGGCTACGAGCGGCGAGCCCGCGCTTTGGGCATCGGCAGCAGCGCGGCCAGCCGATCGGCGCTCATGGGATGGGCGAACAGGAACCCCTGCGCCTGCTCGCAGCCCAGGCCGTGCAGGAAGGCGAGCTGGTTCTCGGTTTCCACGCCTTCCGCGACCACCATGAACCCCAGGGTGTGCGCCAGCTCGACGATGGTGCGCACGATCACCGCGTCCTGCTGGTCGTGCTCGATGTCCTTCACGAACGAGCGGTCGATCTTGAGCGCGCTCACCGGGAAGCGCGTGAGGTACGACAGGCTCGAATATCCCGTGCCGAAGTCGTCGATGGCGATGCGCACGCCCGCCTCGGACAGGCTCTCCAGCGCCCGCATGGCGAGCTCGGGGTCCTGCATGAGGTGGCTCTCGGTGATCTCGAGCTCGATCAGCCCGGCGTCGATTCCGGAAGCGTCGATCACCTCGCGGATCAGGCGGTCGAGGTCGCGTTGCTGGAACTGGCGCGCTGACAGATTGACCGAGACCGGCACGGGCTCGCGCCCGGCCCCGGCCCAGGCGCGGATGTCTGCGCATACGCGTCGCAGCACCCAGTCGCCGACCGCCACGATGAGGCCGGTTTCCTCGAGCACCGGAACGAACTCGCCGGGCGGGACGAGGCCTCGGTCCGGGTGCGCCCAGCGCAGCAGCGCCTCGGCGCCGCGCACGACGCGCGTCCCGAGGGCGACCTTCGGCTGGTAGACCAGGCGGAATTCCTCCCGCTCGAGGGCGCGGCGCAGCTCCGCGGCGAGCTGCAGCTTGGCGCGCGCGCCTTCGGCGATGCCCGGGGTGAACGAGCAATAGCTGTTGCGCCCGGACTCCTTGGCGCGGTACATCGCCGCGTCGGCTGCGCTGATCAGGGCGTCGGCATTGTCGCCGTCGTTGGGATAGATCGCCATGCCGATGCTCGCGGTGACGAAGGTTTCGCGGCCGGAGATCGAGAACGGCGCGGCGAGGCGCTCCAGCACCTTCTGCGCTACGGGGGGCGCGTTCTCGGGCGACGCCAGATCGCCCAGGATCACCACGAATTCGTCGCCGCTGATACGCGCCACGGTGTCACCGCTGCGCACGCAGGCCGACAAGCGCCGCGCAACCTCCTTCAGCAGCTCGTCACCCGCGGCGTGGCCCTGCATGTCGTTCACCAGCTTGAAATGATCGAGATCCACGAACATCACCCCGAGCTTGGAGCCATGGCGGCTCGCCTGCGCCAGCATCTGCGCGAAGCGGTCGCGCATCAGCGCGCGGTTCGGCAGCCCGGTGAGATTGTCGAACTGCGCGAGATAAGCGAGGCGCTCCTCGCTGTTGATCCGCTGCAGCGCAGCCGAGAGCACGCTGGCGAGGGCGCCCAGGAAGCCGGTCTCGGCCTCGGCATAGGCGCGAGGCCGAGGCGAGAAGGCGCAGAGCAGGCCAAAAGTGCGGCGCTCCCCGCGCACCGGCGTGGCGAGCGCGCTCGCGAAGCCGCCTGCCCAGCCGCCCGGAAAGCCCGCCTGCACCGCCTGCTCGTCCTGCAGCACGCAGGACTCGCCGGTGCGCATGGCGCCGCCAATGGCGTCGTCGGCGCCGATTTCGACGATGCTGGCGTCGAGCGCCCGCCCGGTGGACGAGCGCAGCACCACTTTGCGTTCATCAACCACGCATTCGAAGAACGCCACGGTCTCCGCGTCCAGCGCGTGCGCCGCGCCGCTCACAGCGTCGTCGAGCAGCGCCTGCGGATCGTGCAGCCTGAGGGCGCTGCGGCCGAACTCGGCGATGATCTCCTGGTGGCGCGCGTGCGCGACCTGGCGTTCGTCCCCGCGCTGTCGCTCCGTGACGTCCGATCCCACGCCGCGATAGCCGATGAAGCGCCCGCCGGCGAACACCGGCTCGCCGCTGATCGAGATGTGGCGCTCGTTGCCTTCGGAGTCGATGCGCGCGAAGCAGAAGTCGCGGAACGGCAGGCGCGCGTTGCGAACGGCCTTGTGCGCGGCCCAGCCGGCGGCGTCGGGCCGGGTGCTCGGCAGGTCCCAGGTGGCTTTGCCGATCAGGGCTTGCGGCGAGTGGATGCGCCGGTAGCCGCCGCCGTGGACGATCTGGGTCAGGCGGTGCTGGGCGTCGGTTTCCCAGTAGAAATCGGAAAACATCACCGTCAGGCTGCGGAAGCGCTCTTCGCTTTTCCTCAGCTTCTCCTCGGCCTCCTTGCGGTCCGAGATGTCCTCGATCACCGAGATCACGTGGCTCGGCTTGCCGCCCGCGCCCTTCACCACGTTGACCGCGAGGTTCACCCAGACGATGCTGCCGTCCTTGCGCAGGTAGCGCTTCTCGCGCGAATAGGTCGAGACCTCCCCGCGCCTCATGCGCTCGTTGTAGTCGATGGCGGCCTCGCGCTCGTCCTGCGGCGTGAGATCGACGGAGGTGAGCCTCACCAGCTCCTCGGGCGGATAGCCCAGGATCTCGCACAGCTTCTGGTTCACGCGCAGCCATTGTCCGTCCAGGCTGCGCAGCGCGATGCCCACCGCCGCCAGCTCGAAGATGGCGCGAAAGCGCGCCTCGCTGTCGCGCAACGCATCGCCGGTCTGGGCCTGGAGCGCGGCGAGCCGCAGCAGCCGTTCGAGCTCGGCGGGATCCGTGCCGCGCGTGCAAACGACGTAGTTGGCGCCGCATTCCAGCGCCTGGCGGCGCAGCATCTCGTCTTTGTCGGCGGTCAGGGCCACCATCATGGCGTCGGTGGCGTGGCGCAGCGTAACCAGCGTGGCGAGGCCGGAAGAGTCCGGGAGGTCGAGGTCGGTCATGACCAGCGCGAATTTCGTGCGCGCGATCTGCCCCAGCGCGTGCCCCATCGAGTCGGCACGCGTGACGCGCGCCTCGAGCTGGCGCGCGGCGACGAGGCTCCTCGCCACGGCGTCCGCAACGATGGCGTCGTTCTCCACGAGCAAGACGCTCACGACCACCCGATCTTCGATCGCGAGCCCGGCACGGAGCGGTAGGTTCAAAGCCCTCCCCTGTGGCGCTGGTCCCCGGGCAAGTATCTCTTTTCGCCCGCCACGCCGCGTGGCGAAAAGTCCCATCCCGCACAAGGGATTGCCGCGCCGCAGGCGAAACTGTCAGAGTTGGTCATGCCGCCAGCGCCGCCATGCCGCAAAATAGGGCGCCACCCGAGGAGAACCCATGCCGATCACGGAGTTGAATCACTATCTGCTCGTCGCCAAGGATTTGGAGCGGACCAAGAGTTTTTATCAGAACGTCCTGGGACTGGACCTCGCCGAGCGCCCCGACTTCGGTTTCCCGGGCTACTGGCTGAAGACCGGCGAGCACATCTGCGTGCACCTGGCCTCGCAGGAGCCGAACAAGACTCGCGATCTCTTCCTTTTGAAGAAGCATCCGAAGGGCACCCGCGGCTCGGGTTCGGTCGACCACATCGCGTTCCTCGCGAAAAATCCCGACGAAGTGCGCAGCCGCATTCAGAAGAACAAGGTCGAGATGCACTTCCGCAGCTTCCCGGACGCGAAGCTGTTCCAGATCTTCCTCAAGGACCCGGACGACGTGACGATCGAGCTCAACTTTCTCGGCGAGGTGATCGATCCGAAGAAATGGGAAGGCCGGGGGTCGGCTTCCGCCGTGACCCTCGAGCGCGCCGGCGGCAAGGCACGTCAGCAGAACTAGCGCATGCGCGGCGCCGTCTTTCTCGGGAATCGCAAGGTCGAGCTGCGTACGTTTCCCGACCCGGCACCTGTCGCGGGCGAAGTCGTGATCGAGATGAAGGCCTCCGGCATGTGCGGATCGGACCTCAAGTTCTACCGCTCGCCGCCGGGCGCTGCGCAGGCCGCCCTCGGCCTGGGCGAGCTGAAGGACCCCTTCATCGCCGGCCACGAGCCATGCGGCGTCGTGGTCGCTCGCGGCGCTGGAGTGCCGGAGCGCGACGCGCCCGACGGCCAGCGTGTCATGGACCACCACTACGCCGGTTGCGGCGCCTGCCCGCATTGCCGCCTTGGCTGGTCGCAGCTTTGCCGCGCGGGCATCACCGTCTACGGCGTCACCGCGCACGGCGGCCACGCCGACTATCTGAAAGTCCCGCTGCGCACGCTCGTCGCGCTGCCCGATGAGCTGAGCTTCGCCGAGGGCGCCGCGGTGGCTTGCGGCACCGGCACCGCCTACGCGGCGCTGCGCCGCATGCGTATCGCAGGCGGCGACACGCTGGCGGTATTCGGCCAGGGACCGGTCGGCCTTTCGGCTACGCTGCTCGGCGAGGCCATGGGCGCGCGCGTCATCGCGGTCGAGACTACGCCCGAGCGCCTCAAGCTCGCGCGCGACTTTGGCGCCGATTCGGTCGTCGACGCATCGAAGGAAGATCCAGTCAAGGCGATCCAGGACCTCACCCGCGGCGAAGGCGTCGCGCTGGCGCTCGAATGCTCCGGCGCCGCGGCGGCGCGCCGCGCCGCGGTGCGCTGCGTCAAAACCTGGGGCAGCGCCTGCTACGTCGGCGAGGGCGGCGAGGTGACCCTCGACGTGAGCCCCGATCTCCTGCGCCGCCAGGTCACGCTCATCGGCTCGTGGACCTTCAGCGCCATGGGCATGCTGGAATGCGCGCGCTTCATCGCGGACAACAAGATCGACCTCGAGCGCATCTTCACCCACCGCTGGCGCATCGAGCAGGCCGACGAGGCGTACCAGAGCTTCGATACCCAGACCACCGGCAAGGGCGTGTTCCTCTTCTAGAAAATGAAAATCCCACTGCTGTTCCAGCCGTTCGAGCTGCGCGGCGTGCGCTTGCGCAACCGCGTGGTCGTCTCGCCGATGTGCCAGTACTCCGCGCACGACGGCCACGTCACCGACTGGCACATGGTGCATCTCGGCAAGTTCGCACAGGGCGGCGCCGGCGCGGTCTTCATGGAAGCCACCGCGGTCGAGCGGCGTGGCCGCATCACCCACGGCGATACAGGGATCTGGGATGACTCGCACGTAGCCGGGCTTCAGAAAATTTGCAGCTTCATGAAAAGCCAAGGCGCGATCCCGGCGCTGCAGCTCGCGCACGCCGGACGCAAGGCGAGCATGGCGCGGCCGTGGTACGGCAACGGCCCGCTGACCCAGGCCGACCTCGACCGCGGCGACAAGCCCTGGAGCACCGTCGCACCCAGCGAGCAGCCGATCGATCCGAGCTGGATCGCGCCGCGCGCGTTCAGGGAGGGCGACTTCCAGACGGTGCTCGCGGCCTATCGCAACGCGGTGCGCCGCGCGCACGCCGCGGGCTTCGAGATTCTCGAGATCCATGCGGCCCACGGCTACCTTCTTCACACTTTTCTTTCGCCGCTCTCCAACACGCGGCAGGACGAATATGGCGGGTCGCTCGAGGGCCGCATGCGCTTTCCGCTCCAGGTCGTCGCGGACGTGCGCAAGGCCTGGCCGGAATCCAGGCCGCTCTTCGTGCGCTGCTCTTCGATCGATGACGTCGAGGGCGGCTGGAGCATCGAAGACACCATCGCCTTTGCGAA
Organism: Burkholderiales bacterium; assembly: GCA_045810245.1. Lineage (GTDB taxonomy): Bacteria > Pseudomonadota > Gammaproteobacteria > Burkholderiales > SG8-39 > SCGC-AG-212-J23. Next base: position 6,263 of record JBJMWH010000320.1, read on the forward strand.
GCAGCTGAAGAAGCTGGGAGTCGACGTGGTCGACTGCTCTTCGGGCGGAATCCAAGGCTCGGCCACGGCGGCGACCCGCACCCTGATCAAGCGCGTCCCGGGATTTCAGCTGCCGTTCTCCGATCAGGTACGCAAAGAAGCCGGCATCGCCACCATGGCGGTCGGCTTGATCCTCACCGCGGAGCAAGCCGAGCAGGCGCTGCAGGAGGGCCGCGCCGACCTCATCGCCGTCGGACGCGAGGCCCTCTTCGATCCCAACTGGCCGCTGCACGCGGCGGCCGCGCTCGGCGCCGATCCCGAATTCGCACAGTGGCCGCAGCAGTACGGCTGGTGGCTCACCCGCCGCGAAAGCCTGCTGAAAAGCCTGGGAGTGCGCCGATGAGATCGATCCGGATGTCGAAGAAGCAGATGGAGGAGCGCATCGCGCGCTTCGCGAGGCTCAAGCCGCTGCCGATCCAGAATGCCTCGATTCCGCAGCGGGCGCGCGACGTGGTCTATGCCCGCAAGCTCCTTTCGGTCATCGGCCTGGAGAGCGAGACGCCGATCAACGCGGATGCGCCCATCGTCGGCGCGGCCGGCATGACCATGACGCTCGCGGTGTGTCCGCCGGGACAGGGTCCGGGGCTGCACGCGCATCGCCGCACCTATGAAACCTTCACCGTCCTCAAGGGCGAGTTCGAGGTTTCGTGGAACGACGACGGCGCCGCGCGCGCGAGACTGCGCCGCTTCGATACCATCTCGTTCCCGCCCGGCGTGTGCCGCGCCTTCCGCAACGTCGGCCGCGGCGAGGGCATCCTGCAGGTGATCATCACCGGCGGCGTCCACGACATGTCCGACATCGCGTTCTCGCGCAACGCAAAACGCAGGATCGAGGCGGTGCGCCGGGGGCTGGCGCGCGAATTCGAAAAAACCGGGTTCCGCTTCGACGCCGCCGCGCGCTAGAGCGTCGCGCAGTGGTCACATTCCGGTCGGTCCAGACGCGCGCCGCGCCGGGTGTGCATTCCTGACACCTCCCGCCGGTACATTATGGGCACGGCGTTGCGACCAAGCTGCTTCGCGGCGGCGGGCCCCTCGCGCGGCGACGCGCGAGGGGCTTTTTGCGTGCGCGCATTCATTTACGCCTGGCTTGCCGCGACACTGCTGAGCGGCATCCCGTCGACGCTCTACGCCTGCTTCACCGGGCAGGACGTCGGCGCGGCGACTCGCGCAGCGGCGGCGATGGCGCCGCTTTCGGGGAAGCTGATGATCGACGCGGCCATGGTGCACGCGGCCGTTTCTCTCTTTTGGGCAACGCTCCTCTGGTTCACGCTCCCGCGCCGCCGCATCATGGCGTGGGCGATAGCCGCCGCGGCGCTGATCGGCATTGTCGACCTTGGCGTGATTGCGCCACGCTTTTTTCCGGAAGTGGCGGCGCTCGAGTTCTGGCCGCAGATGGCCGATCACCTGATGTGGGGATTGTGCTTCGGCGCCGCGCTGTTGCGGCGCCGGGGTTAGGCAAAAAAAATCGGGGTCGAGCCCCGATTTTGTCTCCCTGAGCGTTCTGGATTCAGCGTCCGCGCTTACGCAGGCGGTCTTCTTCCTTTTCGTACTGCTCGGCCCGCGTGCGGTCGAAATGTTCCGGCAGCGCCGAGATCGCGGGCTTGTCGTCCATGGGCGCAGCGAGCTCGCGCACCGCGGCGCCGCCCGGGGCCGGCTGCTGCGGCTTCTCGCAGGCACCAAGCGCGGCGAAGAGGCAAGCCAGGAGAAAAAGCCTGACGCGCATCACAACGCTACTTTACCGGACCCGGTCTGGCTCGGCCGTGACATTGGTCACGAAGCCGCGCCCCTCAGGCGCGCTTGAAATAGCGGCAATAACCGGGGTCGCCGGTCCAGTTCTGGTCGACCAGATTGCCTTCCTGGAAGGTCACGGTGCGCTCGCAGATCGGCGGGTTGACTGTGGTTCCGAAGGGAAAACCCACGCCGACGCCCACCCCACCGCCTCCACCGCCGCCGAACACGCCGATGCCCACCGACGGTCCGCCCGCGCGGATCGGTCCCTCCTGGGAGGTCCAAGTATGGGTCTGACGCCCGTCGCTCAGCGTGGCGCTGCGATTCGGCGGTCCCCAACGCATCACCATCTCGTCGAAGGTGGTGCCCTGCCAGGAGGCTTTCGCCTGCTCGAGCTCCTGCTCGAGGCTGACCGTGGAGCAGCCGGCTACGACGGCGAGGACGAGGCTAGCGGTTCGCAGCCTGGCGATGCGGACCTCCCGGCATGGAGACGCCGGCGACGGTGTCGGCGACGACTTCGCGCTGATTGCCTCTCCGCGCCACGTCGCCGAGCGAGAGAATGCCGACCAGGCGCTTTTCGCGGTTGACGACCGGGAGCCGCCGCACCCGGACCTCCGCCATGCCCTGCGCGACCCGATCGAGGTCCTCGTCGTCGAAACAGTATTCGACATGTTCGCTCATGATTTCGCGTACCGGCGTATCGGGGCCCTTGCCCTGCGCCACCGCGCGAACCGCGATATCGCGGTCGGTGATCATGCCGATCAGCCGGTCGTTTTCGCCCACCGGCAAGGCGCCGGCGTCGATCGCCGCCATGGTCCGCGCCACTTCCCGGATCGGCTGACCAGGCGTGCAGATCTTGACCTTCCGGGTCATCGCTTCGCTCACTCGCATGTCCTATCTCCTGGGCTTAGGTGCGTTGGGACAGGCCAAGCAAGAGATACGCCGTTGCGATGCAAAACGCCACCGTCGCGGCAATGCAAAACGCCACCGCCAGGGCCGCGGGAACGAAGACCAGCGAAGCTTCGGCCGCGATCGCCTCGGCCGGGGCGATAGTGAGGAAAAGCGTCGCAGCGATGAAGAGCCAGCGGCGCAGGTAGGGCACCAGCAGCCAGCGCATGGCCTGGTTGTAGGATAGGTTGCGCTCGCGCACCATCGCGGTGCCGCGCGAGGCGTCCTTGAAGAAGGCGAACGGGTGGAGGTAGAGCAGGACCTGGCGTCCCAGCGGAAGCCGGGCGCGAAGCTCGCAGCTCAGGAGTTGCTCGACATCCATATGCCCTTAGTCAGCAAAACGCGGGCCCTGGTTTCCAGTTTACTTGCCGCGCGGTGCTACCGAGGGCCTATTGCAGATCTAGCTCGGGGCGCCCGCCTGCGACTGGAGCCAGTTCTGCAGCCCCATCTTGTCGACCAGGTCGAGCTGGGTCTCGAGCCAGTCGATGTGCTCTTCCTCGGACTCGAGGATGTGCTCGAGGAGCTCGCGCGAGATGTAGTCCTTGACGCTCTCGCAGTAGGCGATCGCCTCCTGCAGAGGCGGCCGCGCCGCACGCTCGAGCTTGAGGTCGCACTTCAGCGCTTCGGGCGCGTCTTCGCCGATCAGGATCTTGCCGAGGTCCTGCAGGTTGGGCAGGCCTTCGAGAAACAGGATGCGCTCGATCAGCCGGTCGGCGTGCTTCATCTCGTCGATCGACTCTTTCTTCTCGTACTCCTCGAGCTTCTTCAGGCCCCAGTTGCCGAACATGCGGGCGTGCAGGAAGTACTGGTTGATCGCGGTGAGCTCGTTGAACAGCACCTTGGTCAGGTGCTGCTCGACCTTGGGGTCGCCTTTCATCGGGGGTCTCCGGGGGAAGGCGCGATTCGACGCCGAAGGGATGGCGCCGTCAACAGATTCGGGGGTGGACTACGCGGTGGCGGCTACGGATTCGTCGGCACGCGCGTCGCGCAGCACCTCGCTCGCGCAATCACGGCAGCGACCACAGCCCGCGCCAACGCCGAGCTCGTACGCGAGCTCGTCGATCGAGCAGGCGCCGTTACGGGCGCATTCGCGAACGGCTTTTTCGGTCACGGCGTTGCAGATGCAGATGTACAAAGCGTTCCTCGGTTGAGAAGTATTATCACTTCAAGACCATAAATAGCGCAAGCAGTGAGTGGTTGCTCACGTATAAGCCATTGTGACTACGTGTTAAGAATCTGTTGAGAACCGTTGACGAATAAAGTGAGAACTATTATCGTCTGATCCATGACCAAGCCCGCCGCGTCGGCGCAAGCCGCAGCGACCGCACCGGTGAAGGTGCCGAGCCAGAGTCTGCTCGGCACGCGCAAGGAGCTGGTCATCACGCACAACGGCCGCGAGTACCGGCTTCGCGTGACGCAGAACGGCAAGCTGATTCTCACGGCGTAACGCATGGGCTCAGTCCTACTCGTCACGCTGCGCGAGGGAATCGAAATGTTCCTGATCGTGGCAATCGCCGCCGCCTACCTGCGCAAGACCGGCCGCGCAGCGCTGCTTTCCGCCGTGAGCTCGGGCGCCATCGTCGCAGTGCTCGTCTCCGTCGTGCTGGGCGTCTGGCTCGCCGAAGTCGCGGTAACGCCGAAATGGGAGTCGCTGCTCGCGCTGGTCGCCGCGGTACTCGTCATCAGCATGGTGGTCTACATGCTGCACGCGGC
>JBJMWH010000321.1:0-3101 GCA_045810245.1 Burkholderiales bacterium
GCGTCGTCTAGACTGCGACAACTCCATGCGCCGAGTAGGGCATGGCCATAACAAACGGAAACCACTACCGCTAAGAAAAGATTCGCCTCCATGGCAACGCAACAAAGAAAACTCCATTCCCTCGAAGGAATCGTCGCTGCATTCGCGCTGTTTTTCGTTCTCGCGCTGACCATCGGTTTCGCCCAGGCCCAGACCCAGAAGGTCGTCTACCTGCGCTCGGCCGCGGTCATGGTGCAGGACGCGGCGACCGGCGAAATCGTCATCAACAAGAACAGCGAAGCCGTGGTGCCCATCGCCTCGATCACCAAGCTCATGACCGCGATGATCATCCTGGACCGCGGTCTCGATCTCGAGCAGCGCATCGTGGTGAGCCGTGAAGACGTCGACACGGTCAAGGGCACGCGCTCGCGCCTGATGCCCGGCACCACGCTCACGCGCGACGAGCTGCTTCTCATCGCGCTCATGGCCTCGGAGAACCGCGCCGCCGCCGCGCTCGCTCGCACCTATCCTGGCGGCGTGCCGGCGTTCGTCAAGGCGATGAACGAGAAGTCCGCCGAGCTCGGCATGAGCGACACCCACTTCATCGAGCCGACCGGACTCTCGCCGTCGAACGTCTCCAGCCCGCGCGACCTGGTCAAGCTGGTGCGCGCCGCGCACAACTATCCGCTGATCCGCGAATACTCGACCCGCGACAAGGCGACCATCAAGGCGTTCAACCGGCCCCTGCGCTTCGTGAACACCAACGGCCTGGTGCGCAACTCCCGCTGGGACATCGAGCTCTCGAAGACCGGCTACATCAGCGAGGCCGGCCGCTGCCTCGTGATGCACGTGCGCCTCGCCTCCAAGGACCTGATCGTGGTGCTGCTCGACTCGTGGGGCAAGCAGTCGCGGATCGCCGACGCGAACCGCATCCGCAAGTGGCTCGAGATGACCACCAAGTCGAGCCAGCGCACCTGAAGCTTCTCAATCGGTAGAAAAATCGGGGTCAGACCCCGATTTTTTTTTGCCTAAACGGTCTTCAGTGCGTGCAGGGCGAAGAGCGCCTTGCGGTCGGTCCAGCTTTTCGGGGTGGCATAACCGGCGCCGGCCGCAAGGGCGCGGAAGCCTTCGATCGAATACTTGTACGAGTTCTCGGTGTGGATCGACTCGCCCGCCTCGAACGCGAAGCGGTGCCGGCCGATGCACACCCTCTGGCGCTCGAGCGACACGAGATGCATTTCGATGCGGCCGGCTGCGGCGTTGTAAAACGCGTAGTGCTCGAAGCGCTTCAGGTCGAAGTCGGCACCCAGCTCGCGGTTGATGCGCGCAAGAAGGTTCAGGTTGAACGCCGCCGTGACGCGCCGCGAGTCGTTGTAGGCGGCGTGCAGCACGTTCGCCGCCTTGCGCAGGTCGACGCCCACGAGCATGCGCGCGGCCTGGCCGCGCGTCATGGACAGGAACCCGTGCGCCTCATCGGGAGACAGGTTGCCGATCGTCGAGCCGGGAAAGTACACCACGCGCGCGGCGCGCGCGCGGGGAAGCTCCACCGGACGCGAAAAATCGCCGTTGACCGGAACGATCTCGAGCCAGGGGAACTCGCGCCCGAGGCGCTCAGCCGCACCGCGCAGCGCGGCCTGCGAGATGTCGACCGGGAGGTACGCTGCCGGGCGCAGCGCGCGGATGAGGAGCCGCGTTTTCAGGCCCTCGCCGCTGCCGTACTCGATCAGCTCGCAGCCGCGTCCCGCGAAACGCGCGATCGATGCGAGGTTCGTGCGGGTGAGCGCGAGCTCGGCGCGTGTCAGGTAGTACTCGGGCAGCCTGCAGATGCGCTCGAACAGGCGGCTGCCGGCGGCGTCGTAGAAATACTTCGGCGGCAGCGCCTTCTGCGGCAGGGAGAGACCCGAGAGCACAGCTTCAAAAAAATCGGGGTCTGACCCCGATTTTTGGTTCAAGCTACACCAATGCGAGAACCCGGCCGGTGGCCGATCTCGTGCGAGATGCGGTCTGCCGTTTCCTTGACCAGCGGCCCCCACTGCAGCTTCATGCGCTCGGCGGGCGAGGAGAGCGAAAGCGCGGCGACCAGCGTGCCGTTGTCGTCGCGGATTCCGGCGGCGACGCAGCGCACGCCGATCTCGGCCTCTTCGTTGTCGGTGGCCCAGCCCTGGCGCTGGATCTTCTCGAGGTCGCGCTCGAGGAGCTGCACGCTGGAGAGCGTGTTCTTGGTGTGCGGCGCGAGGCCGGTGCGCTTCGCGTAATCGCGCAGCCGCGCGAAGCCTTCCTCGAGCAGGAACAGCTTGCCCGCGGCGGTGACGTGCAGCGGCGCACGCGCGCCGATGACGTGCACCACGCGCATCGCCGCGCGTCCCGACGAGCTGCGCTCGACGTAAACGATCTCGTCGTCGTGGCGCACCGAGAGGTTGGCGGTCTCGCCGGTGTGAGCGTGCAGCTCGCGCATGAGCGGTAGCGCAAGCTCGCGCACGCTGATGCGCGACTTCACGAGGTTGCCGAGCTCGAGGAGCCGCATGCCGAGGCGATAGCTGCCGGGCTCGACCCGGTCGACCAGGCGGTCGGCCGACATCGCCGAGAGGATGCGGTGCGCCGTCGACGGATGGAGGCCCGTGTACTGCGAGATCTGCTTGAGGCCGAGCGGCTCGGGATGCTTCTCCAGCACGTCGAGCAGGCGCATCATGCGCTCGACGACCTGGATGGGGTTTTTTTGTTCCTCTTTCATAAACGAACCCCATTGTAGAATGCGGCGCCATGCCTGTGGTGACGTGCATCGAGGACCTGCGCCAGCTCTCGAAGAAGCGGGTCGCGCGCGCCATCTTCGAGTACGTCGACTGCGGCTCGTACAGCGAAAGCACGCTGCGCGCGAACCGCGCCGACCTGGAGTTGCTCACGCTGCGCCAGCGCGTCGGCATCGACGTCGACCAGCGAAGCACGCGCGGCACGATGCTCGGCGAAGAGGTGTCGATGCCGGTGGCGCTCGCGCCGGTGGGACTCACCGGCCTCAACTGGGCCGACGGCGAGATCCTCGCCGCGCGCGCCGCGCAGCGCTTCGGCGTGCCGTTCACGCTCTCGACGATGTCGATCTGCTCGATCGAGGACGTCGCCGGCGCCGT
>JBJMWH010000322.1:0-5703 GCA_045810245.1 Burkholderiales bacterium
GACCAGGCGGTGCAGCTACTGCGTAATCTTTAGCGCGAGCCCCGCCGCGCGGATCCCGCTTCGCACGGCGGCTTCGAGCGTCGGCGGGTAGTCCGGATCGGTGTAGTCCCCGGCGAGGAAGATGCCGCGGTGCGGGGTCTCGAGCGGCGGCGTGGCGCGGCCTGGCGTGCAGGAGACGGTCGCGCGTTTCTCCGCGATCGTGCGCGTCCAGACCGGGTTGTCCTTGACCAGCCCATTGTCGAGGAGCTCGCGCTGGCAGGCCGCCGCAAGCGCGTCCAGGCTCATTTGCTGGTGCCCGCCGCGCGCGCTGATAACGCAGGCGAGGCGGCCGCGCTCGGCGAGGAGCGCGCCGCGATCGAACACCCACTGGACCACCCCATCCGAAAGGCCGAGCATCGGAAACGGCAGGCGCACCCGCTCCTCGTACTGGAGATAGCAGGTGTAGATCGGCTGGTATTCGTAGTCGGGCGCCAGGTCGGGCAGCAGGGTCTTGAGCTGGTGCGGCCCCACGGCGACGATCACCGCGTCGAACCCCTGCTTCAGCTCGTGCAGATCGGTGACCTGGCTCTTCAGCCACACCTGGCCGCCGTGTTGCCGCACGAATTCCACCGCGGGCTCGGGGAAGAGCTTCGACAGATCCCACCGCGGAAGCAGCAGGTCCGACGCTGCGCTCCCGCCGCCAAGCGTGTCGCGCAGCACCGCGAGGAACGCTCGAGCGGAGGCCTGCTCCAGCGGGGTGTTGAGCGCGGACACGCACAGGGGTGTCCACAGGTACCGGCCGATGCGCCCAGTCTGGCGGTACTCCTCGAGTAACTGCTTCACCGTCTTGTCTTCGTCCACGGTGAAGCGCCGTGCGCGCATGGCGTTGAAGAACCGAACCGCGCCCATGCGCTCGGAAAGCGGAATGCCACGGGCGGCGAAGAGCCCGGCGAGCAGCCCGAGCGGTGCCGGCAGCCAGAGCTTGCGAAAGGTAAAGCCCCGCGCGTAGCGCACCTCGAGCGGGATGCGCAGCAGCGCCCGAGACGGCACGCCGACGGTGCGCATCAGGCGAAAGAGCTCGGCATAGGCGCCGATCAGGATGTGCTGGCCGTTGTCGAGCTCCAGCTCCTGCCCGTCGGAAGAGATGCGGACCCTGCGAGCACGCCCGCCGGGGACCGGGCCGGTTTCGAACACCGCCACTGGAACGCCCTTCGCGGCAGCGGTCACCGCCGCAGCCATGCCCGCGTAGCCCGCGCCGACGATGGCTAGGCCGCGAGCCATGTTTTCCATGCGATCCAGAGCTTGCGCAGCGGCGTGAGCGAGGTGCGCCGGGACAGGACGCGGAAGCCGTCGCGCCCGATCTCATCGAGCAGCGCCTTGTAGATGGCCGCCATGATGAGCCCGGGGCGCTGTGCGCGGCGGTCCTGCGCCGGCAGCGCGGCGAACGCCTTGTCGTACCAGCTGCGCGCGCGCTCGTCCTGGAACCGCATCAACGCGCTGAACTGCGGCGTCTCGCGCGCGTTGAGGAGGTCGGCGGCCGGCACGTCGAAGCGCTTGAGCTCGTCCATCGGCAGGTAGATGCGGTTCTTGCGCGCGTCCTCGCCCACGTCGCGGATGATGTTGGTGAGCTGGAACGCGATGCCGAGGTCGCGCGCGTATTCAAGCGTGCGCGCATCGGTGTGGCCGAAGATGCGGGCGGCGAGCAGACCGACGACCCCGGCGACGCGATGGCAGTAGCGCTCGAGCGCGGCCCAGTCGAGATAGCGCGTCTGGGTGAGATCCATCTCCATGCCGTCGATGATTTCGTTCAGGTGCTCGTGCGGGAGCGAGTAGTCCCCGATGAACGGCAGCAGCGCGCGCGTGACCGGGTGCTGCGGGTTGCCGCGATACAGATTCGCCAGCTCCGCGCGCCACCAGGCGAGCTTCGCCGCCGCGATCTGCATCTCGGCGGTGTCGTCCACCACGTCGTCGACCTCGCGGCAGAAGGCGTACAGCGCGGTGATCGCGCGCCGGCGCGGCGCCGGCAGGAACAGGAACGAGTAATAGAAGCTCGAGCCGCTGGCGGACGCCTTCTGCCGGCAATACTCGTCCGGCGTCATGCATTGACCCCCTGTGAAGGGGGTCGTGAGCCGAAGGCGAGCGGGGGGTTTGATTTTTGATCTGATATGAAAAGTGGAAAAACCAACCCCCCCGCTCGCTGCGTTCGCTTCCCCCCTTCACAGGGGGGCGAAGAAAAAACGGAGTCCGTTCCTGATTTCGAAACGTGGTCTGTCCCTGATTTCATATGGCGCGCAACAAGAGCATCGGCCAGTCGAACGCTTTCAATACCGGCCGGCGGCGGAACACGTCGTAGCCGGCGGCTTCGATCTTGTCGAGGATGCGCAGCCCGCCCTGGATCGTGGCGCGGATCTCAAGGCCGATGCGCCCGGGCAAGGTGCGACCGAGCGGTGCCCCTTGAAACATCAGCGCCCTCGCCCGATCCACTTCATATTTCATGAGTGCGCGCCACGCTGCGTCGCAGCGCTTTTCCGCGAGGTGTCGCTCGGTCACGCCGTGGCGCGCCATTTCGTCCTGCGGCAGGTAGATGCGATTATCGCGCCGATAATCGATGTCCACGTCCTGCCAGAAGTTGATGAGCTGCAGGGCGGAGCAGATGGCGTCGGAAGCGCGCAGGTCCGGCTCGGCCGTGCGCTTGAAGAGATGCAGCAATAGCCGCCCCACAGGATTGGCGGAGCGCCGGCAGTAGTCGGCCACCTCGATGAAGCTGGCATAACGTTTCTTCATCACGTCCTGGCTGAAGGCATCGAGCAGGTCGTTGAACAGGGGCAGGGGCAGACCCTGCGTGCGAACGATTCTTGCGATGTCGCGGAACAGCGGGTCCTCGACCGGCACGCCGCGCGCCACGCGCTCGAGCTCGGCGCGGTAGCGGTTTAACTTGTCCAGCCGTATATCGGAGGAATCGAAGCCTTCATCGGCGAAATCGTCGGCGCTGCGCGCGAAGCGGTAGATGACTTCGATCGGCGCCCGCAGTTCGGCCGGCAGAAGGAGCGAGGCGACGGGGAAGTTCTCGTAATGGCGTACCGCCATCGGCGGTTATAATACGTTGATTTTGCGGCGAACGTGGCGGCTGGCGGCTTGAGCGGAACGCGAAGGTGGCGGAATTGGTAGACGCACCAGACTTAGGATCTGACGCCGCAAGGCATGAGGGTTCGAGTCCCTCCCTTCGCACCAATCGGAGTTAGTGGGTTCGGGGAACATGGCGGCGAACGTGGAAAACCTGGGAACACTGGAGCGGCGCGTCTCGATGAGCGTGCCGGTGCGCGACATCGAAAAGCAGGTCGACGAGCGGCTGAAGCAGCTCGCGCGCAACGTGAAGATGCCCGGCTTCCGGCCCGGGAAAGTGCCGATGAAGCTCGTGGCGCAGACCTACGGCCCGCAGGTGCGCAACGAGGTGCTCGGCGACGCGGTGCAGAAGTCGTTCAGCGACGTGGTGAAGCAGGCGAACCTGCGCGTCGCCGGCTATCCGAAGATCGAAAAGAAGGACGGCGCTGGCGCCGACGCCCTCGAGTTCAGCGCCACCTTCGAGATCTACCCCGAGGTGAAGCCGGGCGACCTATCGCGCACTACCGTCGAGCAGCCGAAGGTGGCGGTCGACGATGCTGCAGTCGCGCGCACCATCGAGGTGCTGCGCAAGCAGCGCACCAAATTCGTCGCCGCCGACCGGCCGGCGCACGACGGCGACCGGCTGACCGTCGACTTCAACGGCACGCTCGACGGCGTGCCCTTCGAGGGCGGCGCCGCGCAGAACTTCGTCTTCGCGCTCGGCGCGGGCAGCATGCTGCCGGAGTTCGACGCGGCGGCGCGCGGCATGTCGGCCGGCGAGTCGAAGCGCTTCGGCCTGAAGTTCCCCGCCGACTACCACGGCAAGGACGTCGCGGGGAAGGAGGCGCAATTCGAGATTGTGGTCAAGAACGTCGACGAGCCGAGGCTGCCCGAGCTCGACGCCGAGTTCGCCAAGTCGCTCGGCGTCGCCGACGGCGACGTGGAGAAGATGCGCGGCGAGATCCGCGCCAACGTCGAGCGCGAGGTGAAAAAACGCATCGAGGCGCGGGTCAAGAACCAGACCATGGAGGCGCTGCTCGCGTCGACGCCGCTCGAGGTGCCGAGGGCGCTCGTCGAGATGGAAACGCAGCAGCTCGTGCAGCGCGCGGCGCAGGACCTGCAGGGCCGCGGGGTGAAACCCGAGCAGCTCAACCTGAACCCGCAGCAGTTCGAGGAGGCCGCGAAGCGTCGCGTCGCGCTCGGGCTCATCATCGCCGAGCTCGCGCGCGCCGAAAATTTGCAGCCGAAGCCCGCCGAAGTGCGCGCCCTCGTGGAGCAGGAAGCGCAGTCCTACGAGAGTCCCGCCGAGGTAGTAAAATGGTTCTACATGCAGCCCCAGCGGCTTTCCGAAATGGAAGCCATGGCGCTGGAAGCCAATGTTGTTAAATGGGTTTTGTCGAAGGCAACCGTGCAAGAGCGAGACATGGCGTTCGACGAGCTGATGGGGGCCACGGGCTCGTGAACTGGGAAAAAAGCAACCCTGCCGGCGCACAAGTGCGCCACGAAGAGCCCCGCGATCTTGGCTTGATCCCGATGGTGATCGAACAGTCGGGGCGCGGCGAGCGCGCCTACGACATCTATTCCCGGCTCCTCAAGGAGCGCGTGGTATTCCTGGTCGGCCCGGTCACCGAGGTGACCGCCAACCTGATCGTGGCGCAACTCCTGTTCCTGGAGTCCGAAAACCCCGACAAGGACATCTTCTTCTACATCAACTCGCCCGGCGGGTCGGTGTCGGCGGGGCTCGCGATCTACGACACCATGCAGTTCATCAAGCCCGACGTGTCGACGCTGTGCGTCGGCCAGGCGGCGAGCATGGGCGCGCTCCTGATGGCGGCCGGGGACCACGGCAAGCGCTACGCGCTGCCCAATTCGCGCGTCATGATCCACCAGCCGATGGGCGGCTTCCAGGGCCAGGCCACCGACATCGAGATCCACGCGAAGGAGATCCTTTACCTGCGCGGCCGCCTGAACGAAATCCTCGCCAAGCACACCGGCAAGCCGATCGACACCATCGCCCGGGACACGGAGCGCGACTTTTTCATGGGTGCCGAAGAAGCGGTAAAGTACGGCATCGTGGACAAGACGCTGGTCAGCCGGGAAGCCGGCTAAAAGGCAGGGAGAGCGGCGAACGACATGTCGGAAAAGTCGTCATCGGGCGAGAAACTCCTTTACTGCTCCTTCTGCGGCAAGAGCCAGCACGAGGTGCGCAAGCTGATCGCCGGCCCGTCGGTGTTCATCTGCGACGAGTGCATCGAGCTCTGCAACGACATCATCCGCGAGGAGACCGCCTCCGATAAGGGCAGCAAGGGCCAGAAGTCCGACCTGCCGACGCCGCGCGAGATCCGCAACATCCTGGACCAGTACGTGATCGGCCAGGACCAGGCCAAGAAGATCCTCTCGGTCGCGGTATACAACCACTACAAGCGGCTTAAGCACCTTTCGAAGAACGACGAGGTCGAGCTCGCGAAGTCCAACATTTTGCTGATCGGCCCCACGGGCTCCGGCAAGACGCTGCTCGCCCAGACGCTGGCGCGCCTCCTGAATGTTCCGTTCGTGATCGCGGATGCGACCACGCTCACGGAAGCGGGCTACGTCGGCGAAGACGTCGAGAACATCATCCAG
>JBJMWH010000323.1:0-5638 GCA_045810245.1 Burkholderiales bacterium
GGGCACGCCCTTGATGGTGTGCCCGGAGCGACCGACGCGCTGGAGGAACGTGGCGATGCGGTGCGGCGAGGAGATCTGGCACACCAGGTCGACGTGGCCGATGTCGATGCCGAGCTCGAGCGAGGCGGTCGCGACCAGTACTTTCAAGCGGCCGCTCTTCAGCCGCTCCTCCGCATCCAGGCGCGCCTCGCGGGCGAGGCTGCCGTGGTGAGCGGCGACATGCTCGGCGCCGAGGCGCTCCGAGAGCTGGTGCGCCATGCGTTCGGCGAGGCGCCGCGTGTTCACCGTGATGAGCGTGGTGCGATGCGAGCCGATCAGCCCGACCAGGCGCGCGTAGATCTCCTGCCACACCTCGTGCGACATCACGGCCTCGAGCGGCGAGCCCGGCACCTCCACCGCCAGGTCGAGCTGGCGCTTATGGCCCTTGTCGACGATTTGACAAGAAGAAGAAGTGAGAAACTTCGCAACCTCTTCGATCGGCCTCTGAGTCGCGGAAAGCCCGATGCGCTGGAGCTTGCGGCCGCAGACGTAATCCAGGCGCTCGAGCGACAGCGCGAGGTGCGCGCCGCGGCGCGACTGGAGTACGGCGTGGATTTCGTCGACGATCACCGCCCGGGCAGTCCTCAGGATCTCGCGCGAACGGGCGGCCGTCAGCAGCAGGTAGAGCGATTCGGGCGTCGTGACGAGGATGTGCGGCGGCGTGCGCAGCATCGCCGCGCGCTCGGCCTGCGGCGTGTCGCCGCTTCTCACCGCCGCGGTGATCTTCGCCGCCGGATAGCCCATGGCCTCGGCGAGCGCGCGGATCTCGCGGCGCGGCTCGGCCAGGTTTTTGTGGATGTCGGCCGAGAGCGCCTTCAGGGGCGAGACATAGATGACCCGGACCTCGTCCGGCAGGGCGCCTCTTTCCGCAGCCTCGCGGAACAATTCGTCGAGCGCGGTGAGGAACGCGGCGAGCGTCTTCCCGGAGCCGGTGGGCGCCGCGATCAGGGTGTCGGCGCCGCGCCGGATGGCGCGCCAGCCTTCGAGCTGGGCCGGGGTGGGCTCGTCGAAGCGGCTTTCCCACCAGCGCCGCAGAACGGGGTGAAAATCCTGGGGTAGCAAGGTGGTTATTTTGACATTAGATTTTCGGATTCATTCATGCTGAGGGCTGCTCTTCAGGAAGAACGATGAATAAGCCGAGAGGCATGCTCACCTCCGAAGCATTGCGTGCAATGGTCGCTGCGGGCGAGATCGAGACCGTGATCGCGGGCTTCACCGATCACTACGGGCGGCTGATGGGCAAGCGCGTCGACGCCGAGATGTTCTTGGACGAAGTCTCCAAGTCGGGCGGCCACGCCTGCGACTATCTCCTCACCGTCGACATGGAGATGGAGCCGGTGCCCGGGTACGCCTTCGCCAACTGGGAGCTCGGCTACGGCGACGTGCACATGGTGCCCGACATGGCGACCCTGCGCGTGGCGAGCTGGCTGGAGAAAACCGCCTTCGTCGTGTGCGACGTCAAGAGCGAGAAGACGCACGATTACGTGCCGGTGGCGCCGCGCTCGATCCTGCGCCGCCAGGCCGAAGCGGCGCGCCAGGCGGGCTTCGCGGCGTTCGCTGCGACCGAGCTCGAGCACTATCTCTTCCGCACCAGCTACCGCGACGCCGCGCAGCAGGACTTCCGCAACCTCGAGCCGGCCGGCTGGTACCTCGAGGACTACCACATCCTGCAGGGGACTCGAACCGAGGGGTTCCACGCCGCCGCGCGGCGCCACCTGAAGCTTTCCGGGGTGCCGGTGGAGACTTCCAAGGGGGAATGGGGCCGCGGCCAGCACGAGCTCAACATCCGCTATGCCGAAGCGCTCGACATGGCCGATCGCCACGTGGTCTTCAAGCAGTGCCTGAAGGAGCTCGCCGACGCCGCCGGCATGAGCGTTACCTTCATGGCCAAGTTCGCCGCCGACGGCGCGGGCTCGAGCTGCCACATCCACCTCAGCCTGTGGCGTGACGGCAAGAATGCCTTTGCGAAGGGGAATGAATCTTTTCGGCATTTCCTGGGCGGCTGGCTGGCGCACGTCCCGGAGCTGATGGTGTTCTACGCGCCGACGGTCAACTCCTACAAGCGCTACGTCGACGCGTCCTGGGCGCCGACCCGGCTTGCCTGGAGCTACGACAACCGCACCGCCGGCTTCCGCGTCGTCGGCGAGGGCCCGGGTCTGCGCATCGAGTGCCGCATTCCCGGCGCAGACTGCAACCCCTACCTCGCTCTCGCGGCCGCGCTCGCCTCCGGCCTGGACGGGATCGCCAACCGGATCGAGCCGCCCGAGTGCTTCGTCGGCGACGTCTATGCCGCCAAGGCACTGCCAAGAGTGCCTTATACCCTCTCCCAGGCCGTGGACGCGTTCGAAGCGAGCGCGTTCGCCAAGCGCGCGTTCGGCAAGGACGTGATCGAGCACTACGCTCATTTCTATCGCACCGAGGCGGCTGCATTCGACAAGGCAGTCACCGACTGGGAACGCAGGAGATATTTCGAACGCATATGAGACTCAAAGACAAAGTCGCGCTCATCACTGGCGCCGGCAGCGGCATCGGACGGCAGTCGGCGCTGCTCTTCGCGCGCGAAGGCGCGGCGATCCTGGCTGTCGATGTCAACGATCAGGCAGCCCAGGAAACGGTGCAACTCGTGAAGCAGCTAGGCGGCCGGGCTACTCACTTCAGGGCCGATGTGTCGAAGGCGCGCGACTGCGAACAGATGGTGGCCGCGGCGGAGCGCGAGTTCGGACGGCTGAACGTGCTGTTCAACAACGCCGGCATCATGCACGCGAAGGACGACGACGCGATCGCGACCGACGAGTCGGTGTGGGACCTCACGCTCGACGTGAACGCGAAAGGCGTGTTTCTCGGCTGCAAGCACGGCATTCCGGCGCTGCGCCGCGCCGGCGGCGGCTCGGTGATCAACACCGCCTCGTTCGTCGCCCGCATGGGCGCCGCCACGCCGCAGATCGCCTACACCGCGAGCAAGGGGGCGGTGCTCGCGATGACGCGCGAGCTCGCGGTGATCCACGCGCGCGAGAACATCCGCGTCAACGCGCTCAGCCCGGGCCCGCTCAAGACCGAGCTCCTGATGAGCTTCCTCAATACCGAGGAAAAGAAGCAGCGCCGCCTCGTGCACCTGCCGATGGGGCGCTTCGGCGAAGCGCACGAGATCGCGCAGGCGGCGCTGTGGCTCGCCTCCGACGACTCCTCGTATGTCACCGGCGCCGAGTTTCTGGTCGACGGCGGCCTGACCGCAGCCTACGTGACCCCGCAATAGCCTTCAGTTCCAGCCGCCCCCGAGCGCCCTCACCAGCGCGACGGTGCTTTGATACTGCGCCGAGCGCACTTGCAACGCCTGGCGGCGGTTGCGCAGCTCGCTGCGCTGCGCGTCGAGGAGATCGAGCTGGCTGACGTAGCCGCTGCGGTAGCGCACGTCGGACAGCGCCGTGCTGCGGCTCGAGGACTGCACCGCGCGGCCCTGCGCTTCGGCCTGCTCCGAGAGCAGGCGCAGCGCTGAGAGCTGGTCTTCGACGTCCTTGAAGGCGACCAGAACCTGCTCGCGGTAGCGCGCCACGTCGCCCTCGAGCTGCGCGCTCGCGCTCTCGATACCCGCCTTGCGCCGCCCGCCGTCGAAGACCGGCAACGAGGCGATCGCGCCGAGCAGCCAGGCGCGCGAGGACCATTCGAGTAGATCCGAGATGTCGCTCGAGGCGTAGCCCGCCGTTCCAGTCAGCGCCACGCGGGGAAAGTAAGCGGCCTTCGCCACCCCGACACGCGCCTGGGCGGCAAGCATGCCCTGCTGCGCCGCGGACACGTCGGGCCTGCGCGTGAGGAGCGTGCTCGGCACGCCGGCCGGGATGACCGGCAGCGCGCTGCTCCATTGCGCGACCGGCAGCGAGAAGCTCGATACGGCTTCGCCCAGCAGCACCGCGAGCGCATGCTCGAGCTCGGCGCGCTGGCGGGCGAGCGCCAGCGCATCGGACTCGGTCGCGGCGACCTCGGTGCTCGCGCGCGCGACCTCGAGCTCCGCGACGTCGCCTGCGCGCCAGCGCCGCTCGGTCAGCGTGAGCGTCTCGCGGTACGCGCCGACTGTGCTTCTGACCAGTGAGCGTTCGGCATCGAGCGCGCGCAGCGCGAGGTAGGTCTGCGCGACCTGCGCCTGCACCAGGAGCCGCGCACTCTGCAGCAGTCCTTCCTGGGCCTGCGCGTCGAGCGTGGCCGCCTCGGTGGCGTGCGAAAGGCGGCCGAAAAGGTCCGCTTCATAAGAGAAGTCGACGCCGGTCGCGAGGATATTCCGCGGCGTCGCCACCGCCACGCCGCCGACGATGCCCTGCGCCCGGGTCGCGCTCGCCCCCACGCCGATCTGCGGCGAGCGATCGGCGTCGGTGGTGCGCACAAAGGCGCGCGCCTGCGCCAGCCGCGCGGCGGCGACCTGGATGCTCGTGTTGCCGCGGTTCGCGCGCTCCACGAGATCGTCGAGCACCGGATCGGAGAACGCTTTCCACCACTCTCCGCGCGGCTGCGCCTCGGCGGGGGCCACCTGTGCCCAGCGGCCGTCGCCTTCCTTGAATGCCTGCGGCGGCTGCGGCAATTTCTCCGGCTCGATCTTCGGCAGCGAGGTCGCGCAGCCCGCGAGCAGCGCAACGGCCAACGACAGGGACAGACTCCAATTTCCGCTTCGGGATTCCGCTCGAGAGTTCATGGGTGCTTGACCTCCGCGCAGCCGCGACTCCACATCGAGTCTCATGACGCATCCTCCCGGACCGGCGCGGCCGGGAGCGGCTTGATGGCGCCACCGCCAAACGCGTCCGCGTCGTGGGGAATTTCGCCGTGGCGCTTGAGCGGCCGGTTGCCGGTCAGGGCGCGCAACAGCACGTAGAACACGGGCGTCAGGAAGATGCCGAAGGCGGTGACGCCGATCATCCCGGCGAACACCGCGATGCCCATCGCCTGGCGCATCTCGGCGCCGGCGCCGACCGAATGGGCGAGCGGCAGCACGCCCATGATGAAGGCGATCGAAGTCATGATGATCGGCCGCAGCCGCAGCCGGCTCGCCTCGATCGCGGCCTGCACCGGCGTGTGCCCGGCGAATTCCAGCTCGCGCGCGAATTCCACGATCAGGATCGCGTTCTTCGCCGCGAGTCCCACCAGCACCATGAAGCCGATCTGCGTGAAGATATTGTTGTCGCCGTGCGTCAGCCACACGCCGGTGAGCGCCGCGAACAGGCTCATCGGCACGATCAGGATGATGGCCATCGGCAGCGCCAGGCTCTCGTAGAGCGCCGCGAGCACCAGGAACACGAGGAAGATGGCGAGCGGGTAGACCCACAGCGCCGAATTGCCGGCGAGGATTTCCTGGTAGGTGATCTCGGTCCACTCGTAGCCGATGCCCGGCGGCAGGGTCTCGGCGGCGATGCGCTCGATCGCGTCCTGCGCCTGCCCGGACGAATAGCCGGGGGCAGCTCGGCCGCTGATGTCCGCGGCGAGGAAGCCGTTGTAACGAATCGCGCGCTCGGGGCCGGCTGCCGGGCGCACGTTCATCAACGCCGAGAGCGGCACCATCTCGCCCGTGTTCGAGCGAACCTTGAGAAGGCCGATGTCCTCGGCGTGCGCGCGGTAGGGC
>JBJMWH010000324.1:0-3478 GCA_045810245.1 Burkholderiales bacterium
GCTTGCGGTGCAGGTCCTTCAGGAAGCGCGCCACGCGGCCGTCGTCGAGGCCCTCGGCGAGCCCTTCCGTCGCGGCGAGCGCGGGCACGTCGATCGGTCCTTCCTTGCGCTTGGGCCGGGCGAACCTCGCCAGCACGTCGAGCGTGTTCGGCCAGTCGGCGCCGTAGACGAAATCGAAGTAGGCGTCGCCCGAGTGGCTGGCGATCGCGCCCCAGTATTTCGCGTACTTCATGCCGTGCAGCATGGCGCCGTAGCCGCCGGAGGACTTGCCGAAGCAGCCGCGGTGCTCGCGCGAGGCGAGGGTGCGGAACTCGCGGTCGACGAAGGGGATCATCTCGCGCGTGAGGTAGTCGGCGTAGTCGCCGATCGCCGGGGAGTTGACGTACTGGTTGCCGCCGAGCGCGGTGAAGCAGTCGGGAAAGACGATGATCGCCGGGCCCATCTTGCCTTCACGGATGAGGCGCGCAGCGCGCTCGGGGACATTGTCGCCGAACGGCTTCCAGCCCACGTGCGAGAGGCCCGAGCCGGTGAAGCCGACGAGGTCGTACAGCACCGGCAAGCCGCGGCGGCCGGTCTCGTCGTAGCCCGGAGGAAGCCAGACGCCGAGCTTGCGCACGTGCGGATCGCCGAGCGGATTGTCCTTCAGGATTTCCGAGACGTGCTCGAGGACGAGCGTCGTGCCGGCATCGCCCTTGAAGCGCTTGAGGCTCATTTTTCGATGACCAGAAGGCGTTTTGAAGGATCGAGTGCCAGGCGCGCGCCGTTCGGCACGAGCGAGGTGATGTCGCCTTCGAAGCCCGCGAGCAGGGTGATGTCGCCGAAGGCCGCGCCCTGCACGAGGATGGGGTTGACGCTGTTGAAGACGAGCGCGAGCGGCACGACGCGGCGCGAGGCCATCTCGTGCAGCATCCACGCGCTTGCGACGCCGCCCTTGGCGGTGTCGAGCACGAGGATCCTGCCGACGTAGGACTCGCCGGCGAGCTTGTGCGTCGGGCGAGAGAACACGCCGCGCGCGCGGTCGAGGTCGTAGCGCGCCGAGAAGCCGTCGCGCGCGACCAGGGCTGCGCCGCTTACCGGCGAGCCGATCGCGTGCCGCGCGAAGATCTCAGTCATTCCAACCTTCCACTGCACGCGGCGTCGACGCACTGCTCCATCGAGGCGAGCATCGGCACGTAGCCGTAGCCGCCAAGGATGTTGACGAGCTTGGCGCTGTTGGTGGCGAGGCGCTTCCAGCCCTTCGCTTCCGCAATCTCGCGGGCATACGACTGGTAGAAGCACATCCCGGAGAGCACCGTGCCGCCCGCGGCCTCGATCTTCTGCGTGTAGCCCATGCGGTCGGCGTCGGGCTTCACCTGGGGGCTGGTGACCGCCAGCAGCGGAATCGCGAAGCGCCGGCCGTCGCATTGCGCGGCAAGCTCGGCGAGCTCGAGGAGCGAGAGCTGCGGCGCCGAGAACACCACCACGTCGACCGCGTCGTCCTTGCGATAGGACTTGCGCAGCGCCTCGATGTCGGCGCGGTTCACGCCGACCTGCGGCAGCGGGTCGGGGGCGACGTCGGGGCGGCGGCGCGCCTCCGGGGTCACGCCCGGCATGTGGAAGAGGGCCACCGAGCCGAAGCTCGCCATCGCCGCGCCGAAGTGCTTGAGCGCATCGGAGCCGGGCGAGGCCTCGAGCCCCTCGACCAGCGGCACCGCCCAGTAGTGACCGGCAAGGCGGCCGATCACGCCCCCGAGGGCGCCCCATTCATTGAGGCTCTTCGGGGTGAAGTCGACGCGCACCGCGAGCGTTGCACGGCGCTGCGCCTCCAGATGGAAGCCGTAGCGCGGCGTGCGCCCGGTAAGCCCGGCGGCGAGCGCCGAGGGTCCGCCTTCGAAGTTGGAGCGCGCGCCGCACACCGAATTGGAGTAGATCACCACGCCGGTGTCGCCGAAGGCGACGTGCTCGTTCAGCGTCGCCGGCTGCACCGTCTGGTAGTTGATGCAGGTGTCGGTCATCATCACGCCGAGCTTGACGAAGGCGGCGATGGCGCGCTCTTCGAGCGAAAGCATCGCCGGGGTGTGGCCGAGGAATGCGGCCTTGGCGAAGTCGGTGCCGCGCGGGTCGGTGATGGTCGGAATGCGCACGCGGCGGCGGCCTTCCTTCGCCGCGGCGAGGCCTTCCAGCCAGCGCACGCCGGCCTCGCCGAGGCTCTCGGTGTCGGCCATGACGTGGGCCTGGGTCACGGCGACGAAGTCTTCCGCGCCGAAGAACTCGCCGACCTTGACCTGGTGCTCGAGCGCGAGCTTGGGCACCGGGCCGAGCTTTCCGGCGAGGATGCCGCGCTCTTCCTCGCTCAGCCGCATGGCGCGCGCATCGTAGCAAGAAAACCGCAGCCGGGCTGGCGGAGCGCGATAGACCGGAGTAGATTCTGCGGGTCTTCGTGGAGGAGGCCCCCCTCATGCGCATCGCCATCTGGCTCGCAGCGCTTTCGCTCGTCGGTTGGAGCGCCGGCGCGCTCGCACAGCCGGAGCTCGCAGGACTCGCCAGCGTTTCCGGAACCGTGAGCTCGTCGGCGCCGTTCAAGGCCGCAAAAGTGTATTTCCGCAACACCGAGCGCCGCATGCAGTACATGGTCTACACCGCAGGCGGCAAATACCAGGCGGTGAACCTGCTGCCCGGCAGCTACGAGATGCGCGTGGAAGCGCCGCAGCTCGCTTCTCCCGCCGTCAAGGTGACTTTGAAAGGCGGAACCAATCCGCCGGTGAACGCGACGTTGCGCGAGAACAAGGACGACGCCCAGATCGTCACGCTCGACGAGATGTTCCCGCCCGGGCCGGGGCACGAGTACGTACGCAACACCTGCATCGGCTGCCATAACCCGAACATGTTCGGCGCGCGCCAGATGCCCGCGGCGGCGTGGGACCAGTACGTGGGGATGATGGAGAAGAACGGCGCGATCCCGCGGGGCTTCTCCTCGCCGCAGGAGCGCGCGGACCTCGTCGCCTACCTCGGCAGGAACTTCGGGCTCGATGCGAAGAAGCGCGCGATCCGTTTCGTGAACGAGGTGCCGCTCGACGAGGCGAAGCTCGCGAAGGCGATGTACGTCGAGTATTACCTCCCGCCTAATGAGAAAAATGCGGAGAAAAATGCGGACAAAAATGCGGCCGCCGGCACCGATCCGGCGCTGAAGCGGCGCGGGCAGGACCCGCACTTCGACCGCGACGGCAACGTGTGGGTGACCGACCGCAACGTGCCCAACCGCCTGTCGAAGCTGAATCCGCGCACCGGCGAGTGGAAGGAATGGCTCATGCCGCACCCGCAGGGCGAGACGCACGGCCTGACCATCGACCGCGAAGGCGTGGTCTGGGTGCCCGAGCGGATCGGCAAGCGCACCGACAACGACGGGCTGCATCTCGCGGCGTTCGATCCGCGCACCGAGAAGTGGGAGACCTTCCCGCTCGATCCTGAAGGCAAGATAAAGGAACCGCTGCAGCCGCAC
>JBJMWH010000325.1:0-3443 GCA_045810245.1 Burkholderiales bacterium
GGCCTCGCGATGCCGGGTAGGCCCAAGCCCAAGATGCGCTACTACCAGGAGCAGGCGCCGGGCGTGGCGATGGACCGCGCCGAGATCGTGAGCCTGACCGAAACCTGCAAGACCCCGGCCGGCACCTTCCAGCGCTGCCTCAAGGTGAAGGAGACCTCCGCCCTCAACCGGGAAAGCGAATACAAGTACTACGCGCCGGGCATCGGCCTGGTGCGCGACGAGGACCTGCGCCTGGTCAAGTACGGATTCATCACGAATTAAGTGCGTAACGGCACTGCCAGCTTGGCGTCGCCTGCCTACAGTCGGAGCCATCAACCGACCGGGGGGCGGGCCATGGTGGAAATCGTGCGGACACAACGGAAAGACCTCGCTGCGCTCCTTCGCGGGGCCGCTGCGCAGTGGCTTTCGCGCCCGGCCCTGGCAGGGCACGGGGAGCGGGTCACCGTGCTGGTAGCCAACCCGGCATTCAACGACGCCGCTTCCGCGGACTCCGTGGTGGTGCTGCAGCCGGGCGAAAGCGAAGGGGTGGGCGTCACGCTCGACCACGCCGGCGAGCCGGCGCTCGTGCTGTGGCGGCCGGGCGAGCTCGCCGAGGCGCTGGAGCGCCGCCTATGGCTCAAGGTCGAGGTGCCGGATAAATGGTGACAGTCACCATTTAGCGATCAGTGCTGCATGCGGTTTTGCCAGAAATGCTTGGCGAGCTGCCGCGGGCCGACCTCGCCGCCGTAGACGTTGCCCATCGCGTCGACCGCCACGCCTTCGGCGGCGCTCGTGCCCTTCATCTCGAGCGGGTCGGGAATGCGGTAGAGGACCTTGCCGCTCGCAAGCTCGCCGACGCGGATGCCGCGCTTCCAGCCCGGGTTGGGCGCGACGCCGTTCGACTCGGAGTCGGCGACGTAGAGCAGCCCGTGGCGCAGGGCGATGCCGCTCGGCCGGCCGTACTGCTTCCATTCGGCGATGAAGTTGCCCTCCTGGTCGAGCACCTGGACGCGGTGGTTGCCGCGGTCGGCGACCAGGAGGCGCCCCTGCGGATCCAGGGTGAGGTCGTGCGGAGTCTTGAATTCCGCCGGTCCGGAGCCGAGCTTGCCGAAGGAGCGGAGGTACTTCCCGTCGCGGGTGAAGCGCGAGATGCGCGCCACGGTGTCGGCCGGAGCGTTGGGCTGTTGGCCGGAATGGCCTTCGGCAATGAAGAGCTCGCCGTTCGGCGCCACCACGATGCTGCACGGCTCGGTGAGGGCGCCGTCCTGCGGGTGGCCGGCGACGCCGGGCTTGCCGATGGTCATCAGCACCTTCCCGTCCTGGTCGAACTTGACGACGGTGTGGCCCGCCGGTCGCGCATTTGGGAATAAATTTTTTTCTCTTAAATTCAAAGTTCTCATGTCGACGACCCAGATATTCCCTTCCCTGTCCTGGTAGATGCGGTGCGGGAACACGAACAGGCCCGCGCCGAAGCTCTTCACGATGTTGCCGTCGGGATCGAGCTTGTGCACCGGCGCCCAGCTCGAGCCGGCGCAGCTGTCGTACTGGAAGGCCGACGCGCCGGGCGGAACGTCGGGATTCGCGCCGCAGCGGTCGACCACCCACAGCGAGCGGCCGTCGTTGTCGACCGTGACCCCGTTCAGCGCGCCCCACTTGTGCCCTTCAGGCAGCTTTCCCCACGGGGCGTTGCTTGTGTAGGGGTTGGGCAGGTCGTTGGTCGGCGTGCCGTCCCATTTCCACGCCGCAGCAGCACAACCTGTGATCAACCCCAAAATCAGGGACAGACCCCATTTATTCTGCAAACGCCTCGGCACGGTTCCCTCCATCCCGATTCTTTTCCAGCGGGATTGTTTCAGAAACAAAGCGGCTACAGCATGAAATTCGGACGATACCGACGCCACCCAGAATCGGTCCTTCTTTTCGAAGGGAACCGACATGGCGGATTACCACAGGGAACGAACCAGGGCGATTCAAAAGGCGGCGCGCATGCGCGCCAGGGTCATGAAAGCCTTCCTGCGCATGGCGGGCGGCGCCGTCGCCAGGGCGGCGCATGCCGCGAGCGTCCGGTTCTACGAAGCCGCCGGCGTGAAGTTCGGGCGCTGACCCCGGATTGGGCGCCGGGAAGAGATACTATCGGGAATGTCCCGCATCAAGCCGCTCGCCTTCGCTGCCGGCGCCGCGCGCTCCCTCGGCGCCCTGTGGTCGGTGCTGCGCGGCGAGGAGACGGCGGCCAAGGCCGCGCTGCGCCTGAAGCTCGGCTTGAAGCTCGACACCCGTCGCTGGAACCCGGAGCTGCTGAAGCAGCTCGAGTGGCGGCGCTTCGAGGAGGTTTGCGCGGCCTACTACGAGACGCTCGGCTTCGCGGTCGCGGTGAGCGGCGCCGGGACGCCGGCGGGCGTCGCCATGGTCATCCGCGACCAGGATGCGAAGACCCACTCGATCGCGCGCTGCAAGGCGTGGGACGCCCACCGCGTCGGGCCGAAGGCGGTGCGCGAGCTGCGCCGCGCGATGGACGCGGCGAAGATCGCCGACGGGGTGCTGCTGACCTCGGGCCGGTTCACCCACGACGCGGTCAGTCTCGCCACCCAGGAAGGCATCCGGCTGATCGACGGCCCGGCGCTCCTCGAAAAGATCGGCGCGCTGACCCCGGAAAAGGCGCTCGCCCTGCTCCAGTTCGCCACCCAGGGCGACTTCCTCAGCCCGACCTGCCCGTTATGCTCGGTCAAGATGATCTCGCGCCAGAGCACCAAGGACGGGCGCAAGTACTGGGGCTGCCGCAACTATCCCG
This sequence comes from Burkholderiales bacterium, assembly GCA_045810245.1. Classification (GTDB taxonomy): domain Bacteria; phylum Pseudomonadota; class Gammaproteobacteria; order Burkholderiales; family SG8-39; genus SCGC-AG-212-J23. The sequence continues at coordinate 2,768 of JBJMWH010000325.1, forward strand.
CCTGCAAGCAGACGTTCGCCGGCACCGCGAGCGCGCCGGCCTAGTTCGTCACTGCGCGGTCCAGCCGCCGTCCACGAGCAGGCTGGAACCTGTAACCAGCGCCGCCGCGGGCGAGGCGGCGAACACCACCGCCGCGGCGACGTCCTCGACCTGCCCGACCTCGCCCGACGGGATGCGCTCGCGCACCCACCGGCCGAAATCGGGCGTGTCGAGCCAGGGCTTGGTGAGCGGGGTTTCGACGAACGTCGGCGCGACCGACACTACGCGGATGCCGTGCGGCGCGAGCTCGAGCGCCATCGCCTTCGTCAGCCCTTCGAGCGCGTGCTTGGTGAGGCAATACACGGAGCGGTTGACCGCGCCGACGTGTCCCATCTGCGACGACATATTGATGATCGCCCGCGCGTAGCGATTCGGTGACGCGAGCATTTTCCTGGCGGCGGCCTGGGCGACGATGAATGCCGCGCGCACGTTGAGGCCGAGCAGCCGGTCGAGGTGCTCCTCGCTCACCTCGACGAAAGGCTCGGGAATGTTGCTGCCGGCGTTGTTGACCAGCACGTCGAGCGAGGGCAGCGCAGCGAAGACTTTCTTCACGGACTGCGAGTCGGTGACGTCGCAAGGAATCGCCTCGGCCTTTCCGCCTGTATTGATGATGTCTGAAGCGACTTCCTCGATTTCT
>JBJMWH010000326.1:0-3650 GCA_045810245.1 Burkholderiales bacterium
CTGGGAAACCACCCCGATCGCCATCAAGGCCGGCAAGGAAGAAAAGTTCGTCGAGACCGACGAGCAGCCGTTCAAGGCCAACCTCGAGAAGATTCCGACGCTGAGGCCCGCGTTCCGCAAGGACGGCACGGTGACGGCGGCCAACTCGAGCTCGATCTCGGACGGCGCGGCGGCGCTGGTGATGATGCGGCGTTCTACCGCGGAGAAGCGCGGCCTCGCGCCGCTCGCGGTGCTGATGGGCCATGCCACCCACGCGCAGGCGCCCGCGGAATTCACCACTGCGCCGGTCGGCGCGATTCAAAAGATACTGCAAAACACCGGGTGGAATGCAAAGCAGGTCGATCTCTACGAGATCAACGAAGCCTTCGCGGTCGTCACTATGGCGGCGATGCAAGAGCACGCTCTGCCGCACGAGAAAGTGAACGTGCATGGCGGCGCCTGCGCCCTCGGCCATCCGATCGGGGCTTCGGGCGCACGCATCGTGGTCACGCTGATCGGGGCGCTGCGCAAGTACGGCTTGAGGCGGGGCATCGCGAGCCTGTGCATCGGCGGCGGCGAGGCCACCGCCCTGGCGCTCGAGCTGCCTTGAAGCGGGAATTGCAGCGCCTGCTCGACCAGGCGCGCTTTCTGCGCCCCTACGGCTTTCGCGTGGTCACGGCCGACAGGCGAAAGTGCATGCTCCAATTGCCGCACAAGGCCGCGCTCGAGCGACCCGGCGGCATTATCAACGGCCCTGCCCTCATGGCCGCGGCGGACTGCGCGATGTGGCTGGCCATCAAAGTGCATCTCGGCGTCGAGGGCGATGCGCTCACCTCGGAGCTGAACACGGCTTTCCTGGCGCCGGCCAAGGGCGAGCATGTCTATTGCACCGCCCGCATCCTGAAGCTGGGCCGGCGGCGCATTTACGGCGTTGCCGAATGCCACGGCAAGAAGGGCAAGCTCTTCAGCCACCACACGGTGACCTATGTCCGTCCGGCCTGAAGCCGAGCTTCTGGAGATCCGCGAGGCGGTGCGCCGCTTTGCCGCGACCGAACTCGCACCGAATGCCGCGCGTTGGGACCGCGACAAGGAATTTCCCCGCGCCGCGCTGGACGGGCTCGCCGCGATGGGCCTCTACGGCGTCGCCATCCCCATGGAGTGGGGCGGCGCAGGCCTCGGCTACGGCGCGCTCGCGGTCGCCTGCGAGGAAATCGCCGCCGGCGATTGCGCCACGGCGACGATCGTGTCGGTGAACAATCTCGTCGCCGGAATCCTGGCCGGCTACGGCAACGCGGCTCAGAAAGACATGTTCCTTCGGCCCCTCGCGGAGGGAAAGCTGCTCGGGGCGTTCATGCTGACGGAGCCTCACGTCGGCTCCGATGCAAGCGCGATCACCACGCGTGCCGAGCGCCAGGGGAGCCACTACGTCCTGAACGGGGTGAAGCAGTTCATCACCTCGGGCAAGAACGCCGATATCGCCGTTGTGTTTGCAGTAACGGACAAGAATGCTGGGAAGAAAGGCATCAGCGCCTTCCTGGTCCCGACTTCGACGCCGGGCTACACGGTTGCGCGCATCGAGGAGAAGACCGGCCAGCGCGCATCGGATACCGCGCAGATCGTCCTCGAGAATTGCAGGACAGAGCATTTATTGGGCGAGGAGGGCGGCGGCTACCGCATCGCGCTCGCCAACCTCGAGTCGGGCCGCATCAACGTCGCCGCGCAGGCGACCGGCGTGGCGAGAGCGGCGCTGGCGGCAGCGCTTTCCTATGCACGCGAGCGCCGCAGCATGGGCAAGGCGCTGATCGAGCACCAGGCGGTCAGCTTCAGGCTCGCGGACATGGCGACGGGCGTCGAGGCCGCGCGCCAGCTCTACCTGCATGCGGCGCGGCTGCGCGACGCCGGTGCGCCCTGCATCAAGGAAGCCTCGATGGCGAAGCTTTTCGCTTCCGAGATGGCCGAGCGCGTCTGTTCGGATGCGATCCAGATCCACGGCGGCTACGGCTACGTTTCCGACTTTCCGGTCGAGCGGCTGTGGCGCGACGTGCGCGTGACGCAGATCTACGAGGGCGCGAGCGACATCCAGCGCCTCGTCATAGGGCGAACCCTGCAGGAAACGTGAGTTCGCATGAGCACGATCAAAAGCCAGCTCAACCCGCGATCGGCTGAATTCAAAAGCAACGCCGAGCGCATGCAGGCCCTCGTCGACGACCTGAAGGAGAAGGTTGCGCTGATCTCGCTCGGCGGAGACGCCGAGGCGCGTGAAAGGCACCTCAAGCGCGGCAAGCTCCTGCCGCGCGAGCGGGTGAGGAGCCTGCTGGACCCCGGCTCGCCGTTTCTCGAGATCGGGCAGCTCGCCGCGTGGGGCATGTACACCGGCGACGTGCACTCGGCTTCGATGATCTGCGGCATCGGCCGGGTGTCGGGGCGCGAATGCGTGATCGTCGCGAACGACGCCACCATCAAGGGCGGCACCTATTACCCGATGACGGTGAAGAAGCACCTGCGCGCGCAGGAGATCGCGGCGCAGAACCGCCTGCCGTGCATCTACCTGGTCGATTCCGGCGGCGGCTACCTGCCCGAGCAGGACAGCGTATTCCCCGATCGCGAGCATTTCGGCCGCATCTTCTTCAACATTGCCAACATGTCGGCGGCCGGCATTCCGCAGATCGCGTGCGTCATGGGCTCGTGCACCGCGGGCGGGGCCTACGTGCCGGCGATGTCCGACGAGTCGATCATCGTGCGCGGACAAGGCACCATCTTTCTCGGCGGGCCGCCGCTCGTGAAGGCGGCCACCGGCGAGGTCGTGACGCCCGAGGAGCTCGGCGGCGCCGAGGTCCACACGCGCGTCTCGGGCGTGGCGGACCACTATGCCCAGAACGACGGCCACGCGCTCGCGCTCGTGCGGCGCATCGTCTCGAACCTGAACTACAGAAAAAGCGTATCCCTCGACGTGCGTGAGCCGCGCGCGCCCGTATACGCCGCAGAGGAGATCTACGGGATCATCCCGGCCGACACGCGCAAGCCCTACGACGTACGCGAGATCATCGCCCGGCTGGTCGACGGCTCGGAGCTCGACGAGTTCAAGCAGAACTACGGCACCACGCTGGTCACCGGGTTCGCGCACCTTCATGGCTATCCCGTGGCGATCCTCGCGAATAACGGCATCCTCTTCTCCGAGTCGTCGCTCAAGGCCACGCATTTCATCGAGCTCGCCGCGCAGCGCGGAATCCCGCTGCTGTTCCTCCAGAACATCACCGGCTACATGGTGGGCAAGAAGTACGAGGCCGGCGGCATCGCCAAGGACGGCGCCAAGATGGTCACCGCGGTGGCCACCGCGAAGGTGCCGAAGTTCACCGTGATCCTCGGCGGCTCGTTCGGCGCCGGCAACTACGGCATGTGCGGGCGCGCCTACTCGCCGCGTTTCCTGTGGATGTGGCCGAATGCCCGGATCTCGATCATGGGCGGCGAGCAGGCCGCGAGCGTTCTTGCAACCGTTAAGGGGGACTTTCCCTCGAAAGAGGCAGAGGACAAATTCAAGGCGCCCGTCCGCCAGCGCTACGAGGACGAGGGCAATCCCTACTTCGCCACCTCGCGCCTGTGGGACGACGGCATCATCGACCCAGCCCAGACCCGCGACGTGCTCGGCCTCTCGCTCTCTGCCTCGCTGAACG